>NZ_VPAM01000024.1:0-60212 GCF_013419215.1 Acinetobacter sp. YH12096
TACTGACAAAAATTTGCTCAAATAAACTTCGAGTAATTTCTACCATTAATCAATGAAAATAATTTCGATCGATCAATCAGTAAAAATCCACACAAGTTGTTCTTCATAATCTCTTAATGATCTTCTTGTTGGTTCGTCACCAGCAAGCTAGGTCGGCTATATTACTCTTTATTTCTAAAGAGTCAACCAGTAATTCAAATTATTTTTAAACTTATCAAATAAAACCCAACTTAATCAATTCAACCAAGTCATTGTTTTATCAGAAGTTTTAATCTTCATCACCACCGATGGATGTGCATTCTACAGCATTTCACATCCGTTGCAACACCCTTTTCCATTTATTTTTAATTTTTCATTACGTTTGTTTATTTATTCTACTAAATCAATTTTTTTTACTATTTTTTGAGCATAAAAGGGACAATATTTCCATATTTATCCGTTAATTTATCTTTTTCATTCTTTTCTTGCCATTTTAAAGCTCGACAATCGACATATTCACAGTAGCCACCTTCCCCACACTCGATTTCGTCGTTGATTTTGATTTGATAGTTAAAGCTTCCTGCATAGCCTGCGCCGAGTCCAAATTTAAAATCCCCACGACTCTGTGCTTGTACATGTATTTTCAGTTTGTCATTTTGGTAAATCCATTCAAATTCACGTGGCAAATACATTTTTTGCAAATTTGGGGTTTTAACTACAGGATAAACGCGCATGACTTTAAAGAACACGCCTTGGTCTGCCATGAACACTTGCTGCTGATTTAAATCTCTTAGATATAAACGTGAACTCAAAATATTGTTATAGCGGTCTCGCGTTTGCATAAAGATGATTTGACGCTTTCGGCTCAGGTTGATCACCTGATGGGTATAAAACGCCAAAGGTAAATATGGAAACTTGCGTATTTGTGCATAAGACAAAACCGCCAACTGATTTACATCATACATCTGGCCCTGAAATTTGATTTGCCCTTCACATTGGCACATCACCGACCAATATTCAGCAAGACCTAATCTTAATTTTATTAAACAAGAAGAAATATCGGTTGTTTGCACAGACAAATCTAAACTGAGTTCAGTATCTTCTCGATGGATTTGAAATACCGCTCCATCCCAACCAATCAGTTCTTTATCTCTAAATTTAAAGACGGTATCACTCAGACTACAGTCATCTTTAATGGAATATGATTGTAATTGACCAACCATATGACCGCTCACACTGGTCATTACTGTGGCTGTATTGAGTTCATCTTGTTGAATGGACGCAGGATTTTGAAAAGCAGGAATCTGAGGCTGCCCGAGCCAACTCATAAAGTTAAGATAATGTAATGGCGCAGGAAGATTCGGTAGACAAAGTCCATAATGGACTGAAGGATATGGCGTATTCGGCGCATGTAAATTTATTTTTTTATGTTGTAAATCTGGAGCTTGATTCAGTCGCCTTGATTGATCCAAGAAATCTTGAAATATCTGCATATCAAGCTCCTTTTCATTTTTTTATCTCATGCTTTAACTCATGCTTCTGCCTTTTTTGCCATTAAGGTTGTGACAAAACCAGACAATGCATAAATCACTGAAATAATTAAAATACCCATTGGAATATTATACGTTACAGCTGCTAAAACAAAGACTATGATTGGTAACACGGCAAATGGAACACGGCGACGATCCACCGTTTTAAATGAATAGTATTTCACATTTGAGATCATCAATAGACCCACTGCAATAATCACTACCGCATTAAAAATCTGAATACCTGTTTCGCGTAAGTCGAAGACTGCAGGGATGTCCATGCCTACCCATACCAATGAAATAATCATAACGGCTGCGAGTGGACTTGCAACACCAATAAAGTAACGTTTATCGACGACTCCGATTTGTACGTTAAAACGCGCTAAACGGAAGGCTGCACATGCGGTGTAAACAAAACATGCTGCCAGACCAATACGGCCTAAGTCATTTAGACTCCAGCTATACATTAAAATGGCAGGTGCAACACCAAATGCTAATAAGTCTGATAAGGAGTCAAACTGTTCACCAAATGGACTTTGCGCGCCGATAGCACGTGCGACACGGCCATCCAAACCATCAAATAATGCTGCAAGGAAAATGGCATAAATGGCTTGTTGAAACTCACCATTCATACTGGCAATAATTGAATAAAAGCCAGATAACAACGCAGCAGTTGTAATCAAGTTTGGCCACAGATAGATCCCACGACGTTTCACTTTATGCCCTTCATGGGTGTGCTCCTCTTCTTCAACTTCAAATGTAATGCCATCAAATGCATTTTCATCCTTTGAAGAAATTTCCCGCTCAGGTTTATTTGTATTTGTCATTGTTCGATCCTAACTGTGACCTTTCTTTTTCAAGTTTAAAATTATTCGCCAACCAACCAACGTACGGCTGCATGACCACCATTTTCATTCATACGAAGATGTGGGAACAACCATTGTAATGCTTCATCCGCATCTTCAGAGAATTTCCAAGGTGGGTTAATCACCAATAAACCACAACCATTTAGACCCACTGGAGTGTCATCTGGCCATACACAAATTTCGCAAACCAACTGACGACGAATGCCGGTTTTGTACATTTTCTTTTCAAAACGTTCAATCATCGCGCGGTCTTTAATTGGATACCATACCGCAAAAACGCCTGTCGGCCATTTTTTATAAGCAGCCACCAATAATTCTACAAGCTGTGGAAAATCTTTACGTTCTAATTCGTAAGGCGGGTCAATCATGACCAAACCACGCTTTTCTTTTGGTGGAATTACGCCCAATAAACCTTCGTAAGCATCACGCTCATGCAAGCCTGCACGTTTATCAAAAATATTGTGGCGCAATTGTTGGAACACATCACGCTGCATTTCAAAAATCGTGGCTTTATCAGTTTCACGCATGCCTTCGAGCGCAAACCATGGAGAGCCTGGGTAAGCGCCTTTACCAAAGTTTTCACGCATTTTTTCAACAACTTTTAAATATTGTTGAACACCTTCAGGCGCATTGCGTTTAATTGAATCATCGAGCTTAACTAAACGATGAATACCATTTAAAAACTCACCTGATTTCTGTGCTTCAGAGGTCGAAAGATCATATTTACCTGCACCACCATGTGTATCTACATAGCGATAAGGTTTATCTTTTGCATTCAGTCGACTTAATAACTGAAGCAGCAAAACGTGCTTCATCACGTCGGCAAAGTTGCCTGCATGGAAATGGTGACGGTAATTCATGTTTCTTTAATTCCTGATATCAACGGACATTTTAGCATGAAAAATAGTTTCATTCCGATGCTATTCTTGCTCTAGAATACGTCACCTTTTTTCCGCAGCTTTATGGACCGTATATGGAAACAGCCTTTCTCCCAAAGTCTTGGCCGGTTGATCAAATCCTCGATGATTTAGATCAACACGGGTTTAGCATTATTGATGACGCTTATCCTGCTGAATATATACATGCACTTGTTGAAGAATGTATGTCAAATTTAAATAAATTTAGGGATGCAGCCGTACAAAATGGGGTCATCAGTAAAATTAGAAGTGATCATATTTTATGGATTAACGACACATTAGATGTCGCACAAGAACACGTTCAAGCCTTAGAACTTTTATCAGAACAATTTAATCGCGCATTTTTTTCTAACATTCACGAAGTCGAAGCACATTTTGCTTGTTATAACGCAGGTGAGTTTTATGCACTACACAAAGATAATCCTCAAGGCAAAAATGGACGTGTCATTTCAGCGGTTTATTATTTGCATGAATATTGGCAAGCCGACTGGGGCGGTGAATTGCGCTTACAAGATAAGAATGATGTTTGGCATATTTTAGAACCTAAACCGAATCGCATTGCGTTATTCCAAAGTGACCTATTACACGAGGTACTCGAAGCTAAACATCAACGTTTATCGATTACGGCTTGGCTACGTAATGACAACTCGATGTGGTAATTCGAGATTCCTCCTTTAAATCCCTTAAACTATCCTCATATATGAGTCATTCATAGATGAGGATGTACCCGATGCGTCAAAACAGTCATAAAATTATTCAGCGTATTGGCGAAACCGATCAATTATTTCTACAAGGCAACAGCCCTGAACTTGCCCTTGAGCGTGCAGACTTACGCCTGCAATTGGTTAATTTAAGTAAGAACCATCAAGAACAAGTGTATTTTCTGCAAGAAGCCATTGTTCTACTTGAGCAAAGCCGGATTGAATTTGAAGAAATGCCGATTGAGCTATACATCAATTTGTCTGTACATTTAGCCAAAGCTTATATGATATTTTTTGAAATTACCCAAGAGCAGCGCTATGCCCTGATTACCCAGCAGATTATGAAACCGATGTCCAAAGCTGAACATGGCGACATCTACTTCTATTTGGCCTATGCCTCTGCGGTAAAACAGGAACCTGCGTTAACCCGCCACTGGTTAAATAAATACTGCAAATCTCAAGAATTCAAACTGACCACATTACTTGAGCATCCTGCATTTAATCCTTATCGCCAAGAAGAGTGGTTTGCAGAATTACGCCAAAGTAAACTGCACTAAATAAAAAACACCTCCGAAGAGGTGTTTTTTATTTGTAGAGAAATGAAATCTATGCCGGCTGCAGCTTATATGCATCCATATGTAACTGTTGATTCAGCTCATCAATCCAAATAGCCCAATCATCATCTTGTACTAAATGACTGATTAGAAAATCACGCTGCGCTTTATTCCAAAACGGCGCATCATGTAAATTTTCACTTGCGGCAAGCTGATGCGTACGTACGTATAACTCGATCGCAGCTGGACTGCTGGCTAACCCCAATTGAGAAAACAATAAAGCTAAGGATGGTTTATTTTGATTGAGCATCTCGCCCTCCTTATCAACTAATCTGTCATTTATTATTTAATTAACTTATATGATGAAGCTAAAAAAACCTAGCGATAAAACTAGGTTTGTTGTTTCAAATTGTATTTAGATTTTGCATGATCCTGAAAGCTTATGTTCTGTATGCAATTGTTCATTTAAAATATCGACCACCATGGCCCAGTCATCATCTTTTTTCCAATGACTAATAATAAAGTCGCGCTGTGACTTCGTCCAAAATGGCGCTTCATGCAATGGAACATCCATGGTGATTTGATGCGTTTCGATAAATTGATCGATGCCTTCCGGACTTGCATCCAACCCCAATTGTTCAAAAAATAGTTCCAACGTCGGTTGTTGATCAAACATTGCCGTTCTCCTCAAGCCAAAAACATTTCTTCCATCTTCATAGTTATCTGTTTAATTGACTTTGTCAGTTGCAACTACATCTCAACGTGTTATTTTTTGTTCAAAACTTAAGCGTGGTATTTTTCGCAGGCCATAAAAAAGCACCCCAAATGGAGTGCTTTTTTTATAATTTAATTTAAAAAATTAAATTATTTAACCATGTCAGCAACTGCTGCACGTTCTTCTTCAAGCTCGTTTAGAGTGACGTTGATACGTTCACGGCTGAATTCGTCGATTTCAAGACCTTGAACGATTTTGTATTCGCCGTTTTCAGTTGTTACAGGGAAACCGAACATTACGCCTTCAGGAATACCATAAGAACCGTCAGAAGGAATACCCATAGTTACCCATTTGCCGTTTGTGCCAAGAGCCCAATCGCGCATATGGTCGATTGCAGCGTTTGCAGCAGAAGCAGCAGAAGAAAGACCACGCGCTTCGATGATCGCAGCACCACGTTTACCAACAGTTGGAAGGAATACGTCTTTGTTCCAAGCAGCATCGTTGATTTTGTCTTTTAAGCTTTCGCCGTTTACATTTGCAAAACGGTAGTCAGCATACATCGTTGGAGAGTGGTTACCCCAAACTGTCATGTTTTCGATGTCAGAAACTGCAACACCTGCTTTTTGAGCAAGTTGAGTTAACGCACGGTTGTGGTCAAGACGTAACATTGCTGTGAAGTTTTTCGCTGGAAGATCTGGAGCAGATTTCATTGCGATGTAAGCGTTAGTGTTTGCAGGGTTACCTACAACAAGAACTTTAACGTCACGGCTAGCAACTTCGTTAAGCGCTTGGCCTTGACCGATGAAGATTTCACCGTTTACTTTAAGAAGGTCAGCACGTTCCATACCAGGACCACGTGGACGTGAACCTACAAGAAGAGCGTAGTCAGCATCTTTGAATGCAACTTTAGGATCATCAGTACCGATCATACCTTCTAAAAGAGGGAATGCGCAGTCATCAAGTTCCATCATTACGCCTTTAAGCGCTTGTTGAGCTTTCTCAACTGGAATTTCTAATAATTGAAGGATAACTGGTTGGTCTTTACCCAACATTTCACCGCTTGCGATACGGAATAATAAGCTATAACCGATTTGACCAGCTGCGCCAGTAACGGCAACACGAACTGCTTGCTTCATGTAATTATCTCCAATTGAGGAAGGTCATAATGATTAAATAGCTGTTCTATCTAATCTTAATAATCATAAACGGCAAAGATTGTACTCCAATCTTTTGACGCTTGCATGTAAAAGAGAATGCTTTTCAACAAAAGTATGATAGGAAATATAAATAAAATGCCGAAAAAAGCTTAGAAAGAACCTTTAATTATGAAAGTTGCAGGACAATTTCCGACGATAGTCGTAGGGCAACTTTTGTACTGACCATTGTTTTTATAGCAAATTTTAATCTCAGTCAGTAGGCTGCCACCACGGGTTTGCATACAGTTAAATTCAATACTTTGAGATACCAATCCGCTGTTCATACGCAACATTTTATTACGCAAGACATTCGCTTGAATGGATTGGGTTTCTTGGCTAGTCAATTCATCTGGAATTTTTAGCTTATCTGCATGATTAATAATGGTTCTAAAATATTGGCTGGCATTCATTGGGACACAGCCGCCGGTATTGTGCCAAAGCGCCACGCGAGCATTTTCATCAGGCATAATCCGTGCAACCACTTTGGCTTGCAGCGGAGAAAGTTTAGCGGAACTATTGGTGGTGCAATCACGGGTAGAAGTTTCTGGATATAGACCCGTGATATTGAGTGAATACCCTTCCAGACATTTACGTTTTTTACTTTTTAATGGGTCATAAGCGCAAACAGCAGGCACCATTTGCACATCCATTACATAACCATTGACCACGGGTGCTGCCGAAAGCACAGACATACCAAAGCCTGCACCACTGCCGATGAGCAGTGATGTCAGTATTCGATAAGCAGGTCTAATGTCCATGTTCGGCATTCATTATTTACCCATATTGCGCCTAAAAACAGGCGCGTCTTGCTTTAAGATTTATTGCGCATTCCGTAATGGAATCATTTGCATTCGTTTTTCAATCGATTGCGGCCCTTGACCTAATAAAAGGCCGTAATGGGTTGCATTGGTCATCACATGTTTTACATAGTCTCGAGTTTCCGTTAATGGAATCGATTCCGTATATTGATCTGCTGCAATCGCTTGATATTCAGGCTGCCAGCGTCGAGCACGATTTGGACCTGCATTGTAGCCTGCGGTCGCTAATACTGGACTATTACTCAATTGACGTTGAATCATCGATAAATAGAAAGTGCCATAACGGATATTGGTATTCATATCCGTTAATGCAGCGGGGTTATAACTCTCCCCCATCTGACGAGCCACCAATTTTGCGGTGTCTGGCATAATTTGCATTAAACCACCGGCACCGACATGTGAACGTGCGCTAGTGACAAACCGACTTTCTTGACGCATCAAACCATAAGCCCATGCAGGGTCAATGCCGGCATTACGACTATGACTCACCACATAATTTTGATGCGGCATGGCATAACGTAAAGCATAATTGTGCTGTTTGGTGGTTCGATCTGCTGCATAAATCGCCCGATCATACCAGCCCATATCGGTTGCACGTTTAGCTGCGGCAAGAATCATGCCATCATCATGCTTTAAGTAGGCTTGACGCACTGCCCAGTTCCATTCACGGTTAATATAGCTGTCAGATGCATTAATATTGCGCAATGCAAAGGCACGACGGAAGTGAATATCCTGACTGAGACGCTGCGCATCTTGTGACGAAGGCTGCACATTTGACGGAATATTGTTATAAGACTGACCAATTTTGTCACGTGCTAACAAATTATGGTAATCATCGCCAGCAGCGAGCTTGCGATAAATTTCTTTTGCCGCACGTTTAGATGAGGAATCGTCACGTTGTTCAGAGGCACGTGCTAACCAATATTGCCAACGATCTTCTTGCTTTTGCGAAACGCTCATCGCATCAATTGCACGAATGACACTTTCCCATGCGCCAAAACGAATGGCTTGTCGCGCATAAATCTCGGCTTCTTCTGCACTAAAAGGCAGCCCATAACTCAAATCAAGATAATTTAGAACTTCACGGTTGAAATTGTTTTTCATTACCGTTGTACCACCGATATACCCAACACTCCGGTATAGGGCTTTTTGCACATCGGCTGGTGTGCCTTCTGCTGCACGTTTCACCGAAGAAATCGCGCCATTTAAGTCGCTATCGGCCAAGCGACCCATCGCATAGATCAGGTATGCATGATCTTCAGCTGTGGCTTTGGGTGCAGACCATAAATAATTCAGTGGATTGGCTTGAATGGTGTTGAGTTGTGACAAATTAATATTCACGCCAATGGTTTGCGCAGTCGCAATCGCTTGTCCTGACTGACCCGCTCTTAACTGTCCCCACATCCGTTGATGGCGGTCATCTTGAGTCATTAAAGGACTTGACAGCATCATACGGCCCAAGCCTGTACACGAGTCAGGTTGTGAGTTTGTGGTCAACCATACATCTTTAAATTCTGCGTAAACCAGAGGGTCGCCCGACTTTGCGCGGACTTGAGCCATGGCACATGTTTCAGCACGGTCAGCATTAGTCACATATTGCAAGACAGGCTGTGCTGTAGCGAAATCAGCTTGTTTGACTTTTTCTTCAACATAATCTGCGGCTAATTTTTCTGCCATTGCCGAATTTGGATAGCGCTGTGCAAAATTAATAATGGCACTTGCAGGTTGTGAAACCAAATTGTTATTCAGTAACCAATATTCTGGATAATAGCCCAAAACATCATTTTGCATAGATGATTGGTATTGTTGTAATAAACTAATATTGCCTGCATTCGCAGCACGTAAAGCATCGTTAAACTGCTCATCTGCGGCTTGGGCAAACGCAGAAATTCCGGAGAGCCCGACACTCAAAGCAAGTAATTTAGCGTAATTTTTCTGTTTAAAATTATGTTTTAACATCCACTTGCCTTCTTTCATGTCATTCTGCTCAGTTACAGCACATCGAACTTTGTTTAGGAATTAGTTTAATAATTCTAAACTCTGCATTGTGTTCTGTTATGTAACCTTATGATTAGCCAATATTAATTTTCAAACATTTTTGCTTCATAAATCAATATGGCAGAGTTGTCATTTTAGGCTGTAAGTTTCTAGTAAATTACTGCTAAAATATTGCCCATTCTTAAAATCCCCTTTTTGACCTCCGCAGCTGCACAATTCAATTGATTGAATTGTCTGTCAGCCACGTATGGTTATTGATTTTCATAAAATTCCTTTAGGAGCCTACATGACGGTTCAAACCTTCATCCCCAATAGTGCCCAAGCTGCCCCAGATAACACTGTTACCCAGCCACAGCACACCCAAGCTCAAGATGGAGCAGTGAAAAAACTGTACATCGAAACGCAAGGGTGTCAGATGAATGAGTATGACAGTCAACGTATGGGCGACCTTTTAGGTGACTCTCACGGTTATGTGCTAACGAACGACCCTAAAGAAGCCGATATTCTCCTGATGAATACCTGCTCTATCCGTGAAAAAGCACAAGAAAAAGTATTTTCTGAGTTAGGCCGCTGGCGCAAGCTGAAAGAAAAAAATCCAGACTTGGTGATTGGTGTCGGTGGTTGTGTTGCTTCTCAGGAAGGTGACAACATTCAAAAACGCGCACCCTATGTTGACATGGTGTTTGGTCCACAAACCTTACACCGTTTACCGCAAATGTTGGATCAACATACTGAGCAAGTGGTCAAACCGAAAAAAGAAAAAATTCAATTGGTGGATATTTCATTCCCTGACATTGAAAAATTCGACTTTTTACCTGAACCGCGTGTAGAAGGTTTTAAAGCCTTTGTTTCTATCATGGAAGGCTGTTCTAAATACTGTTCATTCTGCGTGGTTCCCTATACCCGTGGTGAAGAAGTTTCTCGCCCACTCGATGACGTATTGGCTGAAATTGCCACTTTAGCTGAAAAAGGCGTACGTGAAATTTCATTACTCGGCCAAAACGTGAATGGTTACCGTGGTGAAACTTTTGAAGGTGAAATCTGTACCTTTGCAGACTTATTACGTTTAGTCGCTGAAATTCCGGGGATTGGTCGTATTCGTTACACCACATCGCACCCACTTGAATTTAACGATGACTTGATTCAATGCTACCGTGACTTACCGCAAATGGTTTCTCACTTGCATCTACCGGTTCAAAGTGGTTCAAACGACGTGCTACAAGCCATGAAGCGTAACCACACGATTGATGTTTATATCGATAAAATTGCCAAATTACGTCAAGTTCGCCCTGATATGCATTTATCTAGCGACTTTATTATTGGCTTTCCGGGCGAGACTGACGAGAACTTCGAAGAAACTTATCAATTTATTCAAGATATGGACTTCGATCATTCATACAGTTTCATCTACTCAAAACGTCCGGGTACACCTGCGTCAGAGCTTGAAGACACCACCCCTGAGGATGTGAAAAAAGAACGTCTTGCCAAAGTTCAACAATGGATTAAACAATCCAGTATTGATAAAACTGATGCCATGCTAGGCACCATTCAACGTGTCTTGGTTGAGTCTGTTTCAGACAAAGATCCGAACTTGCTGATTGGTACTGCAGACAATACACGTTTGGTCAGCTTCATTGGTGATCCTGCATGGGTTGGGCGTTTTGCAGAGATTGAAGTGACTGATATTAAAACTTTGAAGTTTGTTTATGGTGAACTCTTGAATCTTGAGCCTGACGTGGCGTAATGTAAGCTTAATCGTCAGACCAATTTAAAGGAATTCTCTTGACTGCAGCGATTCGACGTACTGTAACTTTTGCTGGTATTCCACTTGACCGTTTACAAAGCATGCTCGGTGCCTATAACGGTCATCTCAAACAAATTGAACAACGTTTAGATGTCAAAATTTCTCATCGCGCAGATGCTTTTTTTGTCGATGGGGAAATCGATGCGGTTGAGAGAGCCGAAAGCCTCCTTCACCGTCTTTATGAAGAGTCCGAAACCAATCCACAGATTAGTGCTGATATCTTACACATGATGATTCAAGGCAGTCAGACCGACCGCGAAATTCAGGAAGATTTTTCTGAAAATGAGCACACCGGTTTAGATAATGTTTATCTACAAACTCGTAAAGGTCGGATCAACCCACGTGGTGCCAATCAAAAACGCTACGTGCAACGTATTTTACAAAGTGATATTTCTTTCGGTATTGGCCCAGCGGGTACAGGTAAAACTTATCTCGCGGTCGCCGCTGCAGTAGATATGCTAGAACGCAACGAAATTCAACGCATTTTATTGGTTCGCCCTGCGGTTGAAGCCGGTGAAAAACTGGGGTTTTTACCCGGTGATTTGAGCCAAAAAATTGACCCTTACTTACGTCCGCTATACGACGCTTTGTATGAAATGCTCGGTTTTGAAAAAGTCGCTAAATTAATTGAACGTCAAGTGATTGAAGTTGCTCCTCTGGCCTACATGCGTGGTCGTACCCTAAATCATTCCTTTGTGATTTTAGATGAAGCACAGAACACCACCCCTGAACAAATGAAAATGTTCCTCACCCGTTTAGGTTTTGGTTCTCGTGCGGTAATCACTGGCGACATTACACAGGTCGATTTACCTCGCGGTCAACAATCTGGTTTGGCACATGCCTTACGTGTGATTGAAAAAATCAAAGAAATTCATATTACTCGCTTCCACTCTCGTGACGTGGTACGTCATCAATTGGTTCAAAAAATTGTTGAAGCCTATGAGGGATGGGACAGCGAACAACATCGCCTCACGGCTGAACAACGTGCAGAACGTAAAGCACGTCAGGAGGCCTTGGTGGCGGACAATGATGCTAAAGCTGATGGGCAGCATCAAGACGAAAACATTTAAGGATTCATTTTGAAACTTAATCTCTCCTTGCAGCAAAATTTTCAGTCACCTGAATTGGTGGTGAAACGTACGCATATCAAAAAAGTCGTGGAAACGGCTTTACGTCATATCGATACACAAAGTGATTGTGAGATCGGTATTGCATGTGTGGACAATGACGAAAGCCACAAATTGAACTTGGAATATCGTGGTAAAGACAAACCGACTAATGTGTTGTCTTTTCCGAGCGATCTCCCCGATGAAATGGCAGCAGTTTTAGACTCATTTCCGATTGGCGACTTGGTGATTTGTATTCCTGTGGTTCTTCGTGAAGCACAAGAACAAAGCAAAGCACCCCTGACCCACTTTACGCATATGCTGGTACACGGTACGTTGCACCTCATGGGCTATGACCATGAAACCTCTGATGAAGATGCTGAAGAAATGGAAGCGTTGGAAATTGAGATTTTAGCCAAATTGGGGTTTGATAACCCTTATCTGGAAAGAGATTAAGAACCAAAAAAGCGAGCTACGGCTCGCTTTTTTTATCGTCATAAAAACCAAGGAAGGAAAGATATGCAATATGTCGTGATTTTTAAAGCACGCATTCATACACTTGATGAACTGTATTTTTCGACTGCACAGCAGCTTAGAGACAAAGCTTTGACACACTTTAACTGTCAACATTTTGAAGCGCTGCCAGAGGGTGAGCATGAAATCGCCCTTTCCTACTGGAATACGTTAGAAGACATTCGAGCTTGGCAGCAAGATGCACAACATCTAGTGGCGCAGCAATTGGGGAAAAACCAATGGTATGCGAGTTTTAGCGTCGAAATCTGCGAAGTTTTGCGACGCTATCACAACTGATTAACGCACCTCAAACTCTGCTTCTGCAGGATCAAAGCGCCAAGTACGCACAATACGAAGTTCTGAGATGTCTTTCATTTTGGCATCAAACAAACCAAAAGGTGCCGCCTTACGCACAGAGGTTTTTGCTGCTTCATCCAATAAACTTGAACCTGAACTTTCGATCAAACGAATGGCACGAATCCCGCCATTACTGTTCAAAATAACCATTAAACGTACTTCACCGCGTAGCTGTTGCTGTTTTGCCGCTTCAGGATAATAACGGTTGCCATAAAACTCGACTTTTTCGCGGAATTTTTCCATATAAGCAGCAGAAACATCTTGCTTGGCTTGAATACCATCAATGGTTTTAATTTTTTGCTGACGGCTAAAGTTTTGCTGACGTTGTAAATATTGAGCTTCGATACTCGCCACCATCGCAGCCTTAGCCTGAAACTGACTATTCAACTCCTCAACGGCTTTTTTGCGACTGTTTTCTTCCGCTTGCTTTTGCCAACTCAAAGTTGTCATCAACACTTTATCTTCAAAGCTGAGCTCTTTCTTTTGTTGCAGTTGTTCTAAAGCTTCACTTTTTTGCTCACCGGCTTTTTGTTCGATCATCGGTGCAGGCATGTCACTCGACATACGATGCGACTCACGGAATGTCCCCGAGCCCTGCTGATCGGCTTGCGCTAAAAAGTCTGCATGTTCAATTTTTTCCGTCGTAGGACGTAAAGAAACTGCAATTTCTTTGGTGTCATAGTCAGCCTCTTGGGGCATGGTAAATTGCATGGTTAAAAATGCCAAATGCAACGCAGCAGCAAACGCCAACGCAGTTGCAAATATGGGATCTTTCCACCACTCTTTCATCAAGGGCATGAACGTTATTTTTTTCAGCATCTCATTAAACCGACAATTTGCCGCATTCCCCAAACTGCTTAAAACAGTATAAAATAAAACTCGTATTCATTTTTTGATGAAAACGAGAAATCCATCAACACATCGATAATGCACAATTAAAATCATGAAAATGGTGCAATTTATTTTGCTAAACTGCAAGATCAAAACCTTGTGTTTTTATAGAAATCGACAAGATACACATCGTCAAAAACATAATTTGTCAGGATGCACTTCTTATGCAAACGCTAGTTTCCAATATCGCTAAACGTATACGCCAAGTGTACCAAAAAGCTGAAGGATTTATTGAAGATGAGCGTGAATTCCCAATGTCTCAAGTGTTTTTAAATGCGACGTTTCAGCGCTTTGTGACCGATAATGTGAAAATGCTCAAAGACTTGCATGCTGACCTTCATGACGACTGGCTCAGACTGTATGCCACACTCGATTATAATGGACTCCTTATTACACTTTCCGTGGACCTTAAATTGGTGCAAATGGAGCTGAATAAAAATACCCAATTGATCGTGTTTGAACAAATTAGTGATACTCAAGTCATTGAAGCCAAATATCCAAATGTTCTGTATAAGATGGGCGTGCGCATGGCGTTATGGTTCTATCAAAAAGTACTCAACCAAGATCCATTGGGTATGATTTTGGAAAAGCTCAATGTGATCAAAGTTAAAGATGATTTACTGTATTTAGACCTGAATCGCTGGCTCGGTAAAAGTCGATCGATTATCGACACATTGGGCAAAGTCCATGTCAACCATGCTGTTTTACGTGAGGCCGAATTGGTGGTGATTGGTAATGTTAATTTAACCGCATTGTTCACCAAGATGTCGCAAGAACGGATAGAAGACTGGGATGACTCAAATTTAAAAGACGATGAAGTCACGCCAATTAAGCAAAAGGAAAGCTAGACTTATCCTGTACTTAGATATCTTGAGCCTATAAAACGCTACACAACATATACATTAGGCACGGATTTGCGACGAGATTCTCCACAATCCAGCCGCATAATAAACATATCAGGTGGTTTAGCCCACCGCACTTCTATTGAATAGGAAAACCATACTTATGGCACATTCAGTTTTGAAAAATTTAGGTCTTGTTGCTGGGGTATCGACTACACTGCTTTTGACTGGTTTCTCAAGTCAGTCATTTGCCATGAGTCCATTCCAAGCCAACTACCAATTTAACTACAACGGCAAAAACTTGGGTTCTGCAACACGTACCCTAAAACAATCTGGGAATAACTGGACGTATGTTTTCGCAGCAAAAGCTGGTGCGATGGCCTCTGCAACTGAAACCAGTCGTTTTAGTTTAAATGGCAGCCAAATTCACTCGAACAGCTTTAGCCGCAGCAGCAAAATTTTGGTGCACAACAACACCATGAATATTAATTTTAATGCTGGCGCAAAAACCATTAATACCAAAAAAGATGATAAAGCTCGTTCATTTGCGTGGAAATCAGGTGTGTTAGATGAACTGAATGCCGAATTGCAAATTCGTGAAGATTTAAAAAATGGTGGTTTGAAATCGAATTACTACATTGCCGATGCCAAAGAGGTTGAAGCTCGTAAGTTCGTGAAACAGGGCACTGAAAAAGTGAAAACCACTTATGGAACTTTTGACACCGTTAAAGTCGTGATGCGTCATGACAAACCAGGCCGTCAAACGACTTTCTGGTTAGCACCAAAACTAGATTATCTACCTGTCAAAGTTTCCCACCAAGACAATAAAACCTCTTACGGTTTATTGTTAACGGGCTATAAAGGTGCAACAAATTAATTGATTTGATCAATTTCGCTTGCATTTTTCACGGTGCTTTTTAAAATACGCTTTTGCTTTAAAAAGCACCTGCCCCCTCGAGGATTCTCCCGTGCACGCTCTGGAACAGAAAATCTTAGCTGAAGGTATCGTTCTCTCTGAAGAAGTTCTGAAAGTCGATTCTTTCCTGAACCACCAAATTGACCCTGTGATGATGCAACAAATTGGTCAAGAATTTGCCCGTCTTTTTAAAGATGCTGGCATCACAAAAATCATTACGATTGAAGCATCAGGTATTGCACCTGCGGTAATGGCTGGTCTTGAACTTGGTGTTCCTGTGATTTTTGCACGTAAATATCAATCTTTGACCTTAAAAGATGATTTGTATCGCTCAAAAGTGTTTTCTTTCACGAAACAAACTGAAAGCACTATCGCGATTTCTAAAAAGCACATCAATGCTGAAGATAAAGTTTTAGTGATTGATGACTTCTTGGCCAATGGTCAAGCGGCTTTAGGTCTTGCAGATCTTATTCATCAAGCAAGTGCTGAAGTATTGGGTATCGGTATCGTGATTGAAAAATCATTCCAACCTGGTCGTGATATTTTGCTTGAAAAAGGCTATCGCGTTGAATCATTGGCACGTGTGAAATCACTGGCGAATGGTACGGTTGAATTTGTTCGCGACTAAGTTTGCGTTCAAAAGAAAAAAAGAACACATCAGGTGTTCTTTTTTTTTGCTAAAAATTTGCAATTAAGGTGACATAGAGCGCACTTTTTAACGCCTTGGTTACAAGCAGACAAAACATCTGTGCGCAAAAATCGATAAAATTCAGGAAAATCGTTGCATTTGATCGAATGGGTCAACTACTCATCTGTCAAATTACATTATGCTGCACCATAAATTCGGCCACTTTATTTTTTTAAGGCTACGGAAAGTTATGAATACAGAAGATCAAAACATGGAACCGACCGTTAAATGTCCAAAATGTGGATCAACCCATATTGAAAAGCGTAACCATGAACAAAACTTACAAAAAATTGGTGGGGTCTTACTCAGTGGTGCAGGAACTGCTGCAGGGACTGTCGGTGGTGCGGCATCTGGCGCATCTATTGGTGCTGCGATTGGTGGTGTGACTGCAGGCCCACTTGGCGTGATTATGGGCGGAACCATCGGGACATTTGTCGGTGCGATTAGTGTCGGTATTACTGGTGGTTTTCTAGGACACCGTTTTGGTAAAAAAGCCGGCGTGATCGTCGATCAAAATATTTTTCTCGACTACCAATGTTTAGACTGCAAACAGCGCTTTGAAGTTGAGCAACAGCCTGAAGACGCTGCAAAGACTTCGGATCAAGACTAAATTCGATGTAAAAAAAGAGCGCATCAGCGCTCTTTTTAATGGGTTATTGTTTTTCTAACATGTATTTCTAGCCTATTGAAATGCTATTCGAAACCATGGCGAATCAATTATTTTGAAGCATCAGTTAAAGATTTTGATTCTGCTTTGACTTGATCTTGTTTCGCCAAAAATTCTTTTTCTTCAGCTTTTTTCTCTTGCCGGAAATCCATACTGTGCAAAACTGGCATTGCCGTACACAAGGAGGATGCAGCAAATGCGGAACACAGGAAAATCATTCGAAAATTAATAATAGACATCACACACCCCAAAGAAGAAATTTAAATACAAATCATGTAATCAAAAAATAAAAATAACGCGCCCAAAAAGACAGCAAAAATCGATTCAAGGCCATCACTGAGCAGGCTGTATTTAAAAACTTTCAATATGTTATTGATATCACTTATTTTGGGTATTTTAAGAATAGTTCGACAGATTTATTTTTATATTTTTGGGCGCAAATACGACATCGTTAATAAAAAGAAATCACACGTAAAAAAGCAAGAAAAGTGCAATATTTAAGCCTTTTCTTGCTCGTTCGCTACAAAGTCTGTGTAACTTCCTAGAACAAGTAAGTATCAAATCAACTTTTTGACCACTTCGCCCAGGCGTTTACCCTGCTCTTCACATAAGTTTCGCTCATCTTGACTCAATGACTGATCATGGCGTGGACCACTGACATGACTTGCACCATAAGGCGTACCACCCGTTTTGGTATTCGATAATGCAGGATGGGCATTACTTAAACCCATAACCATCATTCCGTGATGAAACAAAGGTGGCAGCATGGTCAGCAAAGTACTTTCCTGTCCGCCATGCATTGAACCTGAACTGGTAAACACACAGGCAGGTTTGCCATGTAATGCGCCATTGAGCCAAAGCGCTGTGGTTTGATCCCAGAAATATTTCATTTCCGACGCCATATTACCAAAACGTGTTGGCGAACCAAGGGCTAAACCTGAGCAATGCGCTAAGTCATCTAAGCTACAGTAAATATCGCCTTCGGCAGGAATACTGGGCTGCACGTCAGTCACCACAGCGGATAAATTTGGAACGGTTCGTATTTTTACCGCTATTCCAGACGCTTCAATTCCATTGGCAATCAAATGTGCCATCTCACGTGTTGAACCATATTTGCTGTAATACAGCACTAGTACATAAGCTTGCGTCATTTTTATAAATTCAATGAAAAAAGAAAACTATACGGTATTTTTCCTATTTTTTGGTTAAGCTAAGTGATGAAAATTGCATAAACATGACTAAAATAACTCGAGACTTGAACGAATGATCGAAGCATTTTTAAAAAAACTTCCCTTTTACGACAAGAAATGGTTTCAGTTTGTTTTATTTGTCATTCGACGTTTTGAAGCCGATCGCTGCCGTGAACAAGCAGGATCATTAACCTATACCACCTTGTTTGCAGTGGTACCCATGTTGACCGTATTCTTGGTCATCATCTCCTCAATTAAAGCTTTAGAACCTGCTCGTCAACAGCTTCAACAATTGATTTATAGTAATTTCCTACCGAAAACGACAATTGCTTTTGATAAAGCACTGAATGCCTTCACCGATAAATCCAGTAACTTGACCGTGATAGGTGTGCTGTTTTTATTCATTACCACAGTCATGATGCTGACCAGTATTGAGACGGTATTTAACCGAATTTGGCGGGTGCGTGAGACACGTGGCGGCATAATTGGCTTCATGCGCTATTGGACTATTATCTCATTAGGCCCGATCTTACTGGGTAGCGCATTTGTTGTGTCATCTACCTTGGCCTCAATGAATGTCCTCAGCAATAATTTTGCCGGCTATGAACTGGATGGGGCTTTTCTGCTGTGGATCTTGTCTTTTTCATTGACCATTTTAGGTTTTTTCATTCTGTATTGGACGATTCCCAACCGTAGTGTGCCGATCAAGGCGGCGCTGATCGCGGGTGTCTTTAGTGCCGTGGTATTTGAATTACTCAAAAACCTTTTTGGTTTTGTCATGTCAAATTTCACCAGTTATCAAATCGTTTACGGTGCTTTTGCTGCGGTGCCAATTTTCCTACTTTGGATATTCCTTTCATGGAATATCGTGCTGATTGGGGTAGAAATTAGTTATGCACTGACCGCCTTTAATTCAGGCAAAGATCAAAAACGCCATCCTGTGATTATGTTGATGGATTTGCTTGAATTATTTTATAAAAAGCAAAAACTCGGTCAGAGCGTGACAGAAAAAGAAGCACTTGAGGTTTTAGGGCGTGATGAAATCGGCCGCCTGCCAAGCTATATTTTATTCTTTGAAGAGCAACACCTGATTAAACGTACAGATGATGATCATTATGTTTTAGTTCGTAATTTAACCCAAGTGGACTTTTGGAGTTTTTACAGTAAGCTGCCCTATCCGCTCCCTAAACGGCAAGATTTAGGTCGCGTCGATCCAGATGATTTTTGGATGGAAAAAATTGGGCCGCAATTGGTCGAATCGGATGATTATCTTGCGGCCAAACTCTCGATACCGCTTGCGACTATTTTTGAAGAAAAATAAGCGTAAATAAAAAAGGAGAGCCGTAGCTCTCCCTTTTAATTTATACATGATATTAGATCGCTGTGCACTGATGTCCCATCAATTTAGACAACCACCGATGCAAGGTTACCGTCATCACTCCAACCATTACTAAGGCCGTTCCCAAAATAAAGTTCAGTTCAATCGTTTCGTTTAAGATCAATACGCCAAAGACCAGTCCAAAGATTGGGGTAAGGAATGAAAAAACGCCCAGACCATTGGCCAGATATTTACTTAACAGCCAAAACCAAAGCATCAGGCTAAAAAATGAAATAATGAGCACATGAAAAATCATACTGCTGATGGACAACACCGTCCAATGTACAGTCATTTGTCCTGTCAGCCACGCCACGGGTAATAAAAATACACAACCACCAACCAACTGATAAAACAAGGTCTGAGTCGGAGGTGCATTAGAGAGTTTGG
The DNA here is from genome assembly GCF_013419215.1 of Acinetobacter sp. YH12096. Lineage (NCBI taxonomy): Bacteria > Pseudomonadati > Pseudomonadota > Gammaproteobacteria > Moraxellales > Moraxellaceae > Acinetobacter > Acinetobacter sp. YH12096. Next base: position 20,013 of record NZ_VPAM01000024.1, read on the forward strand.
TGAGTCTTAATGAAATAGTGGTCAAGGCCCACATCACCCCTGCAAGTAGCGCCATCGCATCACCCAACAGTGCTTGAGTGTTGACTGTAGTGCTACTTTCACGTCCCATAAACGATAGAACAATACCTGAAAAGGCAATAAAAATACCGACCCATTGGATCGCTGTGAGTTTTTCTTCAGGCAACTTCCAATGTAAACCTAATGCCACAAAAATCGGTGCGGTATAGAGCAAGACAACGGTATGTGATGCAGAGGTATAGCGCAGGGATTCTGCCACTAAAATAAATTCGGCTGAAAATAAAAACGACACCCAGATACCCGGCAGCAAGTATTCGCGTGTATATAAATGTGTTCCCGGCTTAAGACGAATCAGTGGAAAGACCAACAGCGCAGCCAAACCCGATCGGATGGCAATTTGCATGATCGGCGCAATATCAACCGCGGCCAATTTCAAAATGACCTGTTGAATCCCTAAAATCATGCACAAAATAATCATCAAACCAGAAGCTTTTGCATCTAGCGCCTTACGCTGTTCCACACTATTTACTCGACAATACGACACGCAACACTATAGAACTGTCAGAAATAAAATATATACTTCAAAATAGACAAGTGATCTTCTTATTCAGGCAAAATTTCTCATGCGTCATAAAGCTCGTGCAGATCATACGCAGTTGCAACAACTTCCCACCAACGATGAAATTCAAGCAGCACTGTGGATCAGTTTTCGTGACGATCCTGCACTGTCTGTTTATCCCGTTCATGGACATGCTTGGGGCGAGTTTGTCTATGCCTTTAATGGCGTAATGGAAGTGAACATCAATCAAATAGACTATATTACCCCTCCACCTTATGGTATCTGGCTTCCCCCACATTTAGAACATAGTGGTTTAAATCGTACAGCGGTTTCACATGGAACCTTATATGTACATGAATCGCTATGTACTCACTTACCGAAACAACCGGGGATTTTACTCAGCTCACCTTTAGTTACAGCGATATTCAGCCATTTGCGTCTGTTGCATCAACAAGCCGATCTCATGGAAAATACGGCCGAGTATCAACGCTTACTCCATGTGATCTTAGATCAACTGCATCAAGCCAAACTGGTCAGTAGTTATTTACCGCATTCGGATCACCCTGCCCTCAAACAGCTGCTTGATTATTTACATCAACATCCTGCAGATCAGAGCGCGCTTGAGCAATTGGCACAGCGGATAAATATGACGGAACGTACTCTTGCGCGTTATTGTCAAAAAGAACTTGGGATGTCACTGCATGAATGGCGACAACGTCTCAAAGTCATGAAAGCCATGTCCATGCTCAACGCAGGCCAAACCGTCGAAAATATTGCCTTAGAACTTGGCTATGCCAATGCCTCAGCGTTTATAAATATGTTTAAAAAATGGATGCTTTGCACCCCAGATCAGTTTAGGAAATCTACCTTAAAGCCCTAAATGTGTTTAAATTTAGCTATAAGGGTCTCTATAAAGTGATTCAACAATCCGTTAAGATCAAAAAATCTACGAAAAATGATAAAGACTCCATTTCGAATGAATAAAAAAACCATTTTAGCGCTGTGTTTATCTGCCGTATTTTTAATGGCTTGTAGTTCCAAAGAACAGCGTGAATTTAAATCCGCGCTCAAAATAGCTCAAAGTGGTGATGCGACCGCACAAATGAAAGTGGGTGATTTATACATCAGTGGAACGGGCACAGAACAAAATATCAAACAAAGTGTACATTGGTACAAAGCTGCTGCGGATCAAGGCACTACGGTCGCATTTGCATGGTTAATGACTCAAGCCTACCAAGGAAACTCTCATGCAGATCAAGTGATTCGAAAGATGCAGCAAGATGGCAATATTTTCCTTGCACACTGGGTGCTAGACCTTGCAAAAAAAAACTCATGATCCTGCTGCTGAATATACCGTTGGTTGGATGTACGACACTGGAAAAGGCTTAATTCAAGATAAGCACCAAGCGCAAATTTGGTATGAAAAAGCTGCCAAACAAAAGAATGTCGAAGCAATCAAAGTCTTGGGAAATCAACACTATTTTTCTGAACATCCTTCGTCTACACCCGACAAAGCTGCCGAATATTTAAGCTATGCTGCAGAACAAGGACAAGACGCTGACGCCGCGATGAAAATGGCACATTATTATCATTATGACATTCGAGATGGTGAAAAAGCGCGACAATGGTATGCCAAAGCTGGTGCATTGGGAGACACCGACTCACAGCATATGGCCGATACCTATGAAACATGGAAAGACACTGGTCCTTTACAACCCAATGAGCCACCACCATCAAGCAGTACTGAATAGATCAATCAAAAAAGGCTGCATTAAGCAGCCTTTTATTTATATTTAGCCCACAGATTATTTGACAAAGGTTGTCCAGATATAATCCTGATTTTTTCCTTTCAGCGTCATTTTCAACTGCTCACCTGACTGTAGTGCCGCGACACCTGCAGGCGTACCTGTCATGACCACATCACCCGCTTCAAGACTAAACACTTGGCTAATATCGGCCAGTAATGTACCCACATCAAAAATCAGCAAAGCAGTATCACCGTTCTGACGCAGTTCATCATTGACATGCAAGGTATAATGTACATCTTTCCAATCTTGAACCACCTCTTGGACATCGACCCAATCCGCAAGGATGCAAGAACCATCATAAGCTTTGGCACGTTCCCACGGCTGACCTTTTTTCTTTAAGTCATCTTGTAGATCACGCAAAGTCAGATCTAGGCCCAAAGTCACAGCTCCAACTGCTTCTAAGGCTTTGAGAGGATCAGTTTCAGCCGATAAAGGACGATCAATACGTAAACTTAATTCGCATTCATAGTGGCAACTGCCCCATGCAGGATTCCATGAGATGCCTTGCTCTAATGCGGTTAATGCACTTGGCGGCTTCATAAAAAGCACAGGACGGTCAGGAATTGCATTGCCTAATTCTTTGGCATGATCTGCATAACTACGACCGACGCAAACAATTTTAGATGGACGTGACTGCATACTACTCCCTCTTTTGTTATGAATAGATTGTCTTAGTGCTGAAAAGTATTGCTAAAAATCGCTTGGTCCGCAGTATCTTTAAATGCACTTTTCGGCACAATAATCACGGTTTTATTTTTCAGCTCAAGCATATAGGTCAATTTGCCTTCAGCAAAATTGGCCACTTCAGCATAATGGAAGATATTCTTACGACCATTGGCATGAATTTCTGCATAGTCTTGAAATAAATCAATACCTTGTTCACTTTTTCCTAATTGGTATTTTACAAACTGGCGTTTAAACATCATCGGTAAAAACCAATAACGCATGATACCTTGAAGAAGTAAAAAGAAAGTACCCAGCCCAACATAGTAGGCACCGACACCATTTACACCTAAGTAAAAACCCCAGATGATAATCCCAAGGCTAATGGCTGGCGTTAAAAAACGCGTAAATTGCTTTTTGCCAAAAGTAGCTAGTGCAAAACCATCCTGTGATTCTTCTAGATTTAAAAAATAGCGCAGCGATAATGCAGGTAGATTTTCAGACATAAGCGTATGAATATTTAAAAATGAATTGCGCTAAATACTACACCACAATTCAAACTTGCTTCATGCTTTTTAATGGTCGGTTGTAACACATCACTACTTCCCTTCCCTCTAGAAATACGTTAAAAACAGCAACAAATAAAAGATTGCATACGCAGGATGTGACATGCAGATAACAAAAATAATCATGGTGCTGGTGTTTCTGAGTGGACTGAGTATATCGACCAGTTGGGCCAAATTCGTTCAATGGCAACCCCAGATTCCTAGTAGTTTGGACTTATTTAATGGCAATGCCAAAGCCTTGGCAAATCTTGCCGGTGATCACATCGTGATTTTTGCACATCCTTCACAGCAAATTAGTCTACCCACGATGAAAGCAGGACAAAAAGTCGTTGGTAAATTTCAAAGTGCCGCGGTGGTTGTCCCAACCAACAGTAAAAATGTCGCCAGATTACTCAGTAATTATCCAAACTACGCCGGCTTATTTCCCACGCTAAAATCTGCTGAGGTTTTGCAACAGCAAGGTTCAACCAGCCAAGTTGAATATCGCATCCACATCCCGACGCCGATTCCGGTTTTAAACTTTAAAGAAACTGTGGTGATGCAGCACCAAATTCAGCACAACAGCATTAATAGTTTGGTTCTAGAAGCACCAGTGCCCTTTGGTGCAGGGAAAATTGAATGGTTTGAGATTGATGCACAACACACCTTGATTAGTGTGACCCAATGGGGCGATTTAAATCAGCCCAAAGGTTTTTTGTTTAGCAAAATATTAAATGCCTTACCCGATGCCAAATTAGGGATTCCTGCGGGAACCAATGGTTTTTTACTCGAATCATTACAGCGCCGATTTAAAGCCTTTAGTAGTGAAACTCTCGCTGCAAATCAATTGCCTGAACTCAAATTAAATGCCTCTCAACTCGACAAAGTCACCCAATTAAGTCAAAGCTCAAAAGAACCTGTGTCCTTTATTTTGACAGCGCAGCGCGTTCCCTTTGGGCAAAATTATGAATTGATGCGCTTTAGCACCAGTTTTCAATATTATGCACAAGAGCCTTCGAGCTTACAGCGCTGGATTAATGTGTCTTCGTTCAAGCACTTATTTCCAAGACAAGTCAAACACATGCAAGTGCAGAAAATTAATCCGCACCTCATGGATGCCGACTATAAAATTTCGGTGGGTTTAGGCGTGATCAATATTCCCTTCGATTTTAAAATGCGTTTTAACTATCCCGATTTATTGCAAAATCAATACACCGCGACAGGTGGGGACTTAAAGTTTGTCCGAGGTGCTATGCATATTCGCCCCTTACAACAAGGGTCGTTATTACAATTGACCAGTGCGGTGAAGATTGATGACAAAGCACCGTTTTTACTTCGTGCTATGCGCAGTATGCCGTATCACGACATGTTGCCGGCTTTAGGCGGAAATACGGTCTTTGCACTCAAAGTTAAACAGAAGTTAAGTTAGAATCTTGATTGATGAGCTGAATTTATTGTTTTTAGCTATATTTCAGACACAAAAAAACCGCAACATGTGCGGTTTTTCAATCTTGATCAAGTTGGTGCGCTCAGAGAGATTCGAACTCCCGACCCCTTAGTTCGTAGCCAAGTGCTCTATCCAGCTGAGCTATGAGCGCGACGTCTTGATGAGGCTCATTATACGTGATTTTTATTTTTTGTTAAGAGCTTTTTCATATAAATTTAACCAAACGCACAGCAAATAAACAATTACCCTTTAAACACGCTAAAAATCAGCTAGATTTACTTTTTTAATGGCTTTTGCATCACAAGTTTGGAATTTAAACTTAGCAATACTCACGTATAAATGCTCAAAATGGATAACAAATATATTGCCCTCATTGAATCACGGCTTTAACTCACCCAACTTTTCTTTATCTTAGCTTTAAAAAAATGCATCACCATGAACATCTGAAATAAGCGTTAATCTGTTGAAGAAAGCAAATGGAATAGAACGCTTTATAAAAGCAAAAGACAAAAGACAAAAGACAAAAGACAAAAGACAAAAGACAAAAGACAAAAGACAAAAGACAAAAGACAAAAGACAGGCTGCATCAAAACGATAAATCACAGGCACAAAAAAAACCGCAACATGTGCGGTAATTTGTTCAAGTTGGTGCGCTCAGAGAGATTCGAACTCCCGACCCCTTAGTTCGTAGCCAAGTGCTCTATCCAGCTGAGCTATGAGCGCGTAACTTGTGTCGTCTTAAAAGACTACGTTTTCAGATTTACTTATTGGTGCGCTCAGAGAGATTCGAACTCCCGACCCCTTAGTTCGTAGCCAAGTGCTCTATCCAGCTGAGCTATGAGCGCGACATAAGTAAATCGTGGCGGTGAGAGAGGGATTCGAACCCTCGATACAGTTGCCCGTATGCATCCTTAGCAGGGATGTGGTTTCAGCCACTCACCCATCTCACCGTAACGTGCCGCCATAATACAAAGATCATGATACGACTGCAAGCACAGTCGTTATATTTTTTTCATTTTTTTACTCAATTAGATATTTTTTAAACGATTTTCAAAAAATTAGTGCAAAATTAGTTCAGCACGCACTGCTGTCCTCTACTTTTCAGCTTTAAACCTTATAAAATATCGGCATAAAACACTTTATTGCAATCAATTGCGTGCAGTATCTGCTTGCATGACTTATGCTAATCCTAATCTTCTGATTTGAAGCCAAATACATATGAAAAACTGGGTCGATCCTGAAGCAAAAGCTGAAGCCGAACGTTATGACAATCCAATTCCAAGCCGTACTCTGATTCAAGAGACGATTGAACAACTGAAAACTGCAATGTCGCATGCCGATCTTGTAGAACATTTTGAAATTGCCGATCAAAAAAGTATTGATGCACTGAGTCATCGTCTGATTGCGATGGTTCGAGATGGTCAGTTGATGAAAGATGGATTTAAGTTCCAGCTTGCAGCTGAGCAACCGACTCATGAAGCAACGGTTTATATCAACTCAAAAGGTTTAGGCACAGCCAATATTAGCGGTGAAGATGACCTTTTACTTCCTGAGCGTGAGTTACGTCAGGTGTTTAATGGTGACCGTGTTAAAGTCCGCCAAACATCGGTAGACCGTAAAGGCAAGGCATGGGGCTTTATTACTGAAGTTCTACAGCATCGTGTCAAAGAAATTATTGGTAAAGTGTCTGAATATGAAGGTGAATATTTTATTCAACCGGCAAATCCCAATGCACACCAACCGATTACGTTAGAAAAAGAATTAATCGAGCATGCCAAAGTCAAACTCGGCGACTCTGTGCGTATTGCGATTGACAGCTACCCAACCAAAGAAGAATTTGCGACAGGTCATATTGTTCAGTCGATGGCTGATAAAGCAGACACTGAAATTATTATTCCGCAAACCATTTTAGAGTTTGGTTTACCTTACGAATTCCCTGAAGCGGTACAACAAGAAGCTGACAGCTTTAAAGAACCCTCAGAACAAGACCGTGAAGGTCGTGTCGATTTACGTGATTTAGCGCTTGTCACCATTGATGGTGAAGATGCCCGCGACTTCGATGATGCCGTGTATGCGGAAAAACGTCCAGGTGGTGGCTACCGTGTTGTGGTGGCAATTGCCGATGTAAGCCATTATGTCCGCACAGGTAAACCACTCGATGACGAGGCGCAAGAACGTGGTACATCGGTGTACTTCCCGCATTTTGTGTTGCCCATGCTTCCTGAAGCACTTTCAAATGGATTATGTTCTCTGAATCCAAACGTCGACCGCTTATGTATGGTGTGTGATCTGAAGTTGTCTCGCGCTGGTCGTGTGACAGGCTACGAGTTCTACCCTTCCGTGATGCATTCAAAAGCACGTCTGACTTATGATCAAGTTGCACAATATTTTGAAGGTGACAGCAAAGCCATTACTGAAGATCGTGATGTACGTAAATCACTGAATACGTTGTTCCAATTGTACCAAGTGCTAAAAGGCTTGCGTGCTGAACGTCATGCGATGGAATTCGAAACCGTCGAAACTTACATGACATTTGATGAGTTAGGCGGTATTAATGAAATTCTGCCGCGTACACGTAATGATGCACATAAACTCATTGAAGAATGTATGTTATTGGCAAACGTCGCAGCAGCGGAATATGCACTGAAAAATGAAGTGCCAATGTTGTACCGTGTGCATGAGCCACCTGAATTCTCACGCATTCAAAAAGTGCGTGACTTCGTGAAATTATTGGGTCTGAAGTTCCCTGAACAGCCCACTCAAGCCGATTACCAAGCTGTGATTGAAGCGACTAAAGACCGTATTGATGCGCCAAGCATTCATGCAGTGTTATTACGTTCAATGATGCAAGCCTACTACGGCGCTAAAAATGCAGGTCACTTCGGCTTGGCTTATGATGCCTACACGCATTTCACTTCGCCAATTCGTCGTTACCCCGACTTGTTATTGCACCGTGCAATCAAAGCAAGCCTCACCACCAAAAAATACCCAATTTCAGGTGCATCGCTAGATGATGCTGGTGAGCATTTCTCTGCCACTGAACGCCGTGCTGATGAAGCATCACGCTCTGTAACCACTTGGCTCAAATGTCACTACATGCAACAGCATCTGGGTGAAGAGTTTGTCGGTACAATCAGTGCCACAGCTGAATTTGGTCTGTTTGTCACCCTTAAAGATCTGTATGTAGATGGCATGATCCACGTGAGCCAATTGGGCGATGACTTCTTTGTCTACGATCAAGCAAGTCAAAACTTAGTCGGTCAAAACCGTGGTCAAAGCTTCGGTTTGGGCGATGAAGTCAAAATTAAAGTTGCTGGTGTTAACCTTGAAGACCGCAAAATTGATTTCGAATTGATTCAACAGCTCAGCCATGCAGGTCGTGCTATACGTGAGCGTGCGCCACGTGTTGCTGCGAAAAATAGCCCATGCACTGAATCGAAAGAAGAAGTGTTTAAAGACCGTCCCCGGCAATCTACTGACGACAAAGGGGAACAGCCCAGACGAAAGAAAGGCAAAGGAAAGCCCAGCGCATACAGCAAGAACCCTGCTAAAAAGTCAGCAACAAAGTCTGAAGCTAAGGCTAAAGATAAAGTGAAGAAAAAGTTAAAAGCGAAAAAGAAAAAATCCAATGCCAAAGCAAAGGGTGAGTAAATTTTGCTAAATAAAAAGAGCGCTACGGCGCTCTTTTTCATTTAATATATCTCTATAAAAATAAAACACTTAAAAATCATGACATCACAGAAAATTACTAAATACTATTACCATGAATATGTAATATGCTTAGTCTTTGTACTTAGTATTTCAGCACTGATTGCCCTCTTTTTTATAGACTTTACCCCAACAGATCAAGTCAAAATCACAGCCTTCACTGTTGCAACGTTGATTTATTTGGCTGTTTTGATCTACTTTTATGTTCTGCATAGATACGGGCAATGGATCATTCCACGTACATGGACAAATGTACAAAAAAAGCCAAAATTCTATTTTTTACTCCTCTTCCCTATTTTTGTAATTCTGTTTCTTTACTTAAATCTAGTTGTCTATCCTCCTCTGCTTCATACCCTAGTTTTAGGTACACCTACTGTGGTGACATGGGAAGCAAGCGCTGTTAAAAAACATGGTAAAAAAGGAAGTGTCTACTATTCTATTGAAACACCGTATGACTCTACTGGTATGTTTCGAATCAATGCAGATGAATATGAACACTACAAAAATCAAAATCTATTCATAAAATTATCGGTCATTGAGGGGCGCTTTGGCACCTACATCCAAGATATTCAATCTATCCACGGTGAAACAAGAGCGAATAAATAGCACCCAAGGCTTGATTTATCCTTCTAGAAGCCTTACTTCTACAAATAACACAGGAAATAAATCGGCAGACCGACATGACATTAGAAAAGGCAACTTTGCCTGTTCCACAATTTGACCAAATTACCCTTGCAGACTTAAAACAAAAGATTGAACAGAGCATTGCCCAAGGTCAGGCATTTTTAAAAGAATTAACGGATGTACCCGAATCCGTACAAGCACAACTACAAGTACTCGAACACGTCGATACCCTTGAAAATAACATGAGTGAAGCATGGGGCGTGCTTTCGCACCTCAATGCTGTCATGAATAATGCCGAAACACGTGAAGTTCATCAGGCTTTATTACCAAGTTTAAGTGAATACTACACACAACTTGGTCAACATACACCGTTATATCAAACCTATCAGCATCTACACGATGCTCCTATTTTTAGTGACCTACCTACAGCACAGCAAAGTGCGATTAAACTTGCACTGCGTGATTTCAAGCTTTCAGGTGTCGCTTTAGAAGGTGAAGCAAAAACACGTTATGCAGAAATTTCTTCACGTCTGTCACAGCTTTCTTCTGACTTCTCAAATCACGTGCTCGATGCTACACAAGCCTACTTCAAGCCACTTACTGAAGAACAACTCCTAGGGTTACCAGAAAGCAGTATTGAACTGTTAAAACAATATGGTCAACAACGTGAGCTAGAACAACCCGTTGCAACTTTAGATTTCCCATCCTATTTAGCGATTATGACCTATGCGCAAAATCGCGAACTACGTGAAGAACTCTATAAAGCTTATACAACACGTGCTTCAGATCAATCTGATAAACCTGAGTTTGATAACACGCCTGTCATCGAAGAAATCCTCAGCCTACGCCATGAAATGGCAAGTTTGCTAGGTTTCGACTCGTATGCCGATTTATCTTTGGCAAGTAAAATGGCGCCAAGTGTTGAAGCTGTCGATACGTTCTTACGTGATTTGGCTGAACATGCACGTGCACCTGCAACCCAAGAGATTGCAGAGCTAAAAGCGATTGCAAGCGAAGATGGCATCACTGAACTACAGCCATGGGATAGCACTTATTATTCTGAAAAGCTGAAAGTGCAACAATTTAATTTATCGCAAGAAGCATTAAAACCTTACTTCCCTGCGCCAAAAATTATTCAAGGCTTGTTCAGCATTGTAAATCGTCTCTATGGCATCAATGTAATCGAGCGTGAAGCGCCTGTTTGGCATAAAGACGCACGTTATTATGAACTTGAAGATCAAGGTCAAGTCATTGGTGGTTTCTACTTTGACCTTTATGCACGCCAAGGCAAACGTGGTGGTGCATGGATGAGTGGCTTCCGTTCACGTATGCAAACCAATACGGGTCTGCAAAAACCAATCTGCTACATGGTTGGTAATTTCACTCCGTCGATTGGCGAGCAACCAGCTCTGTTAACGCATGATGAAGTAATCACCCTATTCCATGAGTTTGGTCATGGCTTACATCACATGCTCACTGAAGTAGATAACATTTCTGTCGCAGGTACCCATGGTGTGGCTTGGGATGCTGTTGAATTACCAAGTCAATTCATGGAATTCTGGGCATGGGATAAAGAAAGTTTAGATTTACTCAGTGAACATGTTGAATCAAAACAAACCTTACCAGCCGATCTGCTAAAAGCACTGCAAGATGCACGTTTCTTCCAATCAGGGATGCAAACGTTACGTCAAATTGAATTTGCCATGTTTGACTTAAATATCCATAAGGCCAACCCTGCTTTGGACGCTGCAGGCATCCAACAAACCTTAGATGCTATTCGTCAAAAATATGCGGTTGCACCTACCACTTCGTACAACCGTTTCCAACATGGTTTCAGTCATATCTTCGCAGGTGGCTACGCTGCCGGTTATTATTCATACAAATGGGCAGAGGTTTTGGCGAGTGATGCCTTCGACCGATTCGAAAATGAAGGAATTTTTAATACTTCGACTGGCAAGTCGTTTAGACAATTTATTCTAGCAGTTGGCGGAAAAGATACGGCACTTGACGCATTTATCAATTTCCGCGGACGCGAGCCAAAAATAGATGCTTTGCTGCGTCATCAAGGTTGGACGAACGCATCTAAAAACGCTTAAACTAGTGACCTTAGTTAGATTCAAGGTAAGTATGATGACCATTAAACGACGCTTCATTGCAGGTGCAAAATGTCCAAAATGCCAAGCGATGGACCGGGTTGTCATGCTGACCTCTGGCGAAGACGAATGGATCGAATGCATTGATTGTGGTTACAGTGAAAATCGACCGACTCATGTCGATCAACCTGAACAACCAGCCGTGCCAGATGATATCGGTGTGATCCAATTTAAGCCACGTCAGCCTAAATAAAAATTAAGGTCAAGCAATGACAGAAGATCAAAGACATAATCCAAAATTGTTAGTTGGAATCATTGGGGGCTTAACGTTATTGTTTGCTATCTTTTTTGCATATCAATGGTTAAGCAGCAGTACAGCAGATAAATCTGCACTTCAAGAAGAACTGGTCGCTGCACCGGCTAAACCGCCTGTTGCAACCCCTGTCCAATCTGAGACTGAAGCATCAGTCCCTACCGCAGAGACTGACACCATTAAATTGGTCGAAGAAGACATTTTAGATGCAGCTGTGCCTGAAAATGCCTCTTTAGCCAAAGAGGAAATTGCCAAATTAGATGACATTCAACAACAATTGAATGATCAGGAGCAAAGCTTAAAACAGCAACATTCAGATGCAGATGAGCTGATTAAACTGAAAGAAGAACAAATTAAATTACTCGAAGCACAGTTAGCACAACAAGCAAAATAACCGACTTCTGCTACACCATGCGTACTTATAGGCTAGAATATCATCAGATTTTTTAGCCTTTTTGTTATGTCCACTACTACACCACAGAATATCCCCAAAGCAATTGGCTTTCTCATGCTGTCAGCGCTGCTTTTTTCCATCATGGGGGTTTGTATACGCTACGCATCTCACACGGTAGATAATGCCACCATCGTATTTTTTCGAAATGCGGTTGGCTTATTGATCTTTCTCCCTTTGATCCTGCAAAAAGGGAGCACATTTTTTAGAACTGAAAAACTGTGGATGCATACATGGCGTTCAATCGTAGGCTTGGTGGCAATGTATGGCTTTTTTTATGCCATCGCACACTTAAAACTCTCCAATGCCATGGTCTTCACCTATTCCTCACCGATCTTTATCCCCTTAATTGCATGGTTATTTTTAAAAGAAAAAATGACCCTGAGTATGCTCATTGCCGCAGTCATTGGTTTAATCGGCGTGCTCTTCGTCGCAAAGCCCGATGCAGGAATGTTCAATCAGTTATCACTCATCGGACTGAGCGCAAGCTTCTTGACAGCCATGGCATTTGTCACTGTCCGTGCGCTTACAGCAACAGAACCGCCTGAACGCATTGTGTTTTATTTCTGCTTTTTTGGCACACTTATTTCCATGATCCCAATGTTTTGGCTCTGGCGTCCCTATAGTTTAAAAGAGTTAGCTTTTCTGATTACAGCGGGACTTTTGGCCAATATCAGTCAAATTTTTATGTCCAATGCCTATAAGCTCGCACCCGCAGGTCAAATTGGCCCCGTGAACTATATCACGATTATTTTTGCCGGTATTTGGGGCTTTGTTCTTTGGCAGGAACTGCCAGACATTTACAGCCTATTCGGCTTTGCTTTTATATTTTTAGCGATTTTGCTCTGTAGTCCAATCCTACAAAATAAGTTTAAAAAGTCATAAAGATTCAAACCATTTACCATCAAATGCACAGCCCCTTATTCAATAAAAAAGCACCCGAAGGTGCTTTTTTAATGCTTCAAAATTAATTTATTGATACCAACCAAACAGCTTAAAGAAATACGGCAGATACGCAATAATCAACATTGCAGGGAACAGCACAATCAGCGGCAAAATCCAACGTTCATAACGGTAATAAAACGACAAGTGACGAACTTCAGCATCCGCTTCATTGACTTCAGCATCCCCTATCGACTGTCGGGCCAAGAGGTGGTTCAATGCAACTGGAGGCGTAACATAACCTAGCTCAAAACCAATGAGTGTAATCATCCAAAAATGCACAGGATGAATACCGTATTGATAGGCTACAGGAGCAATAGTTGCAGAAATTAAAATGACTGCGCCAAACGGATCCATAATCATACCCACAAAGACCATCAATCCGACAATCAATGTGATAACCAAAAAAGTACTGCTGATATCAGTTGGGAATAAACTCATGACTTCAGTACGCTCTAGCAATCCACCAACGCTTACCGAAAGCGCCATCAAAATAACCAAAGCACCGATATGTCCAACGGTTTCACTGGTCGAAATATGCATCGACTTCCAAAAACCAACTTGACGTAGAATCTGCATAGAGCTGGATTGAGCCACTGTATGATTCGCAGCCTGCCCATCATCTGTGCTATTACCATGTAATCCTTCACGGTATTCTGCATGTGCAACCTGTGCGCCGGCTAAAGCAGGTTCAGCATTCGCACTATAATTTGCTGTTAGTGTTTCATCCCAATGCCCAACTGCTGACAATGGTGCTGGCTGATGACGTAATTTATCCACTAAAACGATCATCAGCAGAATAACAGGCATCATGACTGGTGCAGTAAATTCATTTAAATCTGTATTCAATAAATATTTATAGAACATCCAAATCAGCACGAAAATCACAATATAAGGAATAACGGCTAAGAAGGCACGTCCTGACTGCGGCGCTGCCACATTGGCTTGAGCAATACGGAACTTATGTTCTGCAAAAAATAACGACACAATTAAAAACATCGTAGATGTCAGCAAGAACGTATAAATACCATATTGATAAAGCAGATCCGTGGTCACTTCTTTATTTAGCGATGCAACAACCACAATCAATAAGCATGGACGTAAAACCACCCCAAGCGAACCGGACATTGCTGTTGCAGCCAAGGCAAATTGACGGCGTCCGCCAGCGTTCCACACTTCCTTATAAATAATCGCGCCTGCCGCAATGACAAAGATCCCCGATGCTCCAGTATAGGCTGTAGGCAATGCTGCTGCGATTAAAATCAGCCATGTTAAAGTCTCAGGAGCTAAGTTCCATGGGCGTAAAATATTCAAGAATAAATCTACGACACGGGTTTGCTTCAACAACATACCCGCCCAAATGAATAACGCTAGATTCAGGAAAATACTTGAAAACTCGACCAATTGCCCTAAATAGATGCCTTGCCCCATCGGGTAGTCCATAAAGAAGATAAAGGCGATACCTGTAATCAACGCCATATACGCATATAAAGGCACGCTTAGGAACGCGAAACTAAGACTACCGCCCTCTTTGGCATCTTTTGGCGGACTAAACAATTGCAAAACACTGATCAATGTCAGGATTGAGAACAGCGTCATCCACATCCAATAAATCAGTTCAGTTTCGGTGGTCATTGGAACTCCCGAATTTTTCACTGAATTGAATTGGCTGATACTTGAGTAGGTTAACAGTCCATTACCGAAGCTCATCATCAGGCTATAAACACGATAATCCTTCTTGGTTGCAGGACCGCGTAGACCAATATGATGAATTTTCAATGTCGCACTAATCGCAGCTATAACCACCATAAAAATCAACAAAATGGCGCGATTTTCAGTACCAAATTTAAAGATACCGAAGAAGCTTGTTTCAAAATTACGATAGGCGCGAATACTCGGATGCTTCTCCATATGTTGCATGGCTTTATCATAAAATTGATACTTTTCTTCACACTGCTGCACACTCGCTAAAATAGACGAACGAACGTCATTCTCAGATGCCGTACCAAAAAAATCAGCAAACTCATCTGCTGCATTGGCTTGCATTTGAGTTTTCACCAACGCATCGACATTCGGGTTACGGTCACATTCAGGCTTGGTCGGTTCTGCACGTAAAAATGAATACTGCATCCCAATGCTTTCATTACCATACAAACGCTCACCAGTACGCAGAAGCTGACCATGAATCATCTCCCCTGTACCGATAATCAATGTAAGCAGAAGCAAGATCAACACGACTAGAGTCGAAATCCATTCTGTCCAGACATACCTTAACAGCCCGACGATGCCGGATCTGTTTTGTGCATCATTTTGCATGAGTCTTCCTATTTTTTATTTTGGAGCCTAGCGGAGCCAAGCATCCTTTTCCTTAGCGGCTCGAGAAGATCCTTTCCCTGACCTAACTGTTTTATTATTACGTTTAAATTTGCATCAATATTCAAAACATTAAAATGACAATATGTATTTTCTTTTCGGTTTTTTTTGTCAACCCAATCACCTAAAGTGAGCTAACGATCCCAGAAATAATTGCCAACAAGATAGAATAAGGCGATGATAATGCCCCAAATCACCCCCAATAAATGTGCTTCGACTAAAATGGGGCTTCCAATTAATTCAGCCGTTCCCGTATTGCCCACGGTATTTTCCCACACCAATTTTGCCAAAATCAGCAACAATACAAAGGCTGCAAAATTTCGCTCCCGTCGATACATCAAATGCACACAAGCGACCGCGACATAGGCACCATGTAAGACACCAGATAATCCGGCATAGGCTTCAATATCGGGTAAGAAAAAATAGAAACTTAGACTGATTAAAGGAGATAAAATCAATAAAATGGCAACAAAATGCCATGTCGAAACTCGTGGGAAAATAAACGGTAAGCAAATAAAGGCCAATATATTTAAAACAAAATGAATCCAACCGACGTGAACCCAATGTGCGGTCCATAAGCGCCAAAAATCATGAAATAAGTCATCTTGCCAATAGATAAAATAATCTTTAAATACCTGTAGCGAGGCACAGATCGAAACGAATACGGCAAGAAAGACAATTTTCGGTATTAAAAATTGTAGTTTCATTTTCGCTCCTCCTGTACCTCACTTTTAAACGCTATTGCAAAGATTAATTTGCAGCTGTGCCACTGGTTTCAATATCACCACTAAACAAATCATCGAGTTCAGAACTATTGGCACTTTCATCCCAGAAATGTTCCATACCATCATCAGCCGTACGAACGCCTGTATGTTCAGTCCAATAACGATCTGAAATCCCTTTCACCATGCTTTCAGCCATACTATCGATGAGTTTAAATTGTGGGTTAACAGGTTTTTCATCACTACGCGCTTGTGCAAAGGTACGTAAGGCATCACGGATTTTCGCATCATCGCCACTGGCCTGTGCAGCAACGGCATATAACGCATGAGATAGTCTCACGCCTTTTTGCTCACCAATTTGCGCGGATTGTTTTAAGGTTTGGTATGGATCAGGTTTTCCATCTCCAGCACCCGGCAGTAAAGTCCAGATCACAGCGCGGGTTGCATTTGGTGCGCCCCAGAATTTTTCATTATTCAGACACACCATACCGCGTTCAACAATCGCAGCAATGTCTTTCGGAACGTTTACCGCCCCACCTGAGTTAATATCATTGGTCATGGCCTGTAAGCCACTTAACATTCCCAACATATACACTGTTTGGTCAATGTCGCTGTTCATTTTTGGACAGCCTTCACCTAGACTTTTCTTATACTTCTTTTCAAAACGATCTTGAAATAATTGATAGCCGGTATATTGACGCTGTGCCGCAAGTGCCGCCCAACGCTTTTGCTCAACACGGGCATCCTGTGCTTCGGTTACTTGGTTAGCTTTAGATGCACGTAAATAACGTAACTCTGCATCCAAGGCTTTTTGTTCTGCACAAATCCCTGCTGCTGAATACATCAACACAGCCACACGTGTTGGGTCTGCGCCCATATCTTTGGTGGCCATAATGGCTGGGGTTAATGAATTACCTGAATTACACACCATTTCAGCATCTTCCATGGCTAAAATTGGTGGCACAATATGTTTTTCGGTAAATCCGAGTGCAACATTAGCACCGGTTTTTACAACCTGTGAACAACCCGCGAATAATGTACTTGTTATTGCTACAACTGCCACACCCTGGCATATTTTTTGGACGCTCGACATTTTCCTGTCCTCTATAATTGTGTTTATGTCCATCACGACAAACATATCAGAAGCAAAAAATGAATAAAAGAGTATTTGCTCTAATTTGAACGACACACTGTGCCATGAATCACGCTGAATGCAATTGACTGATTTTTTAGAAAGACTAAATTTTAGGCAAAAAAAAAGTAGCATAGCGACGGTTCGGCACATGCTACTTATTAACTGTGAAAGCGTTTGACTGCTTATTTTTGAGTTAACTGTTCCTTCAGCACTGTTCCTAGTCGTCCTATAACAATTGCTAACACAATCGCTATTACCAGAAACATCCAAGTTGGCATCATCATGATGATTTCCTTTAACGGCTGTTGGTAAGGCTAATATATAGGCAGAGAATCACCGCACAGCTTAAAATTGTCAGACAATTTAAATATTTTGCCAATAAAATCCAATCCTGTCAGACAAGATTATTTTACCTGCAATATAAGATAATGAAATATTTTCATTTTATTGAATTTTAAAAATTAAGGCTGTCTAACAATTAGATCATTTTGGCCAATACTTTGAGTGATTTCCACTGTTTCAATGACAATTGATCGCGCCAAATAATCACTGGTTTTGCACGCGCATGCATAAAATACACCACGATATACATTTGATGATCCAAAATATGGCTAATTTGAACGCGTTGCACTGGACGGTTGAGCCGTTGCAAAGACCAATCAGTTCCATCCAAATAATCTAGACTGGCGACGTGTAAATGCTTACGGAAAAACAGTACATAAACCACTAGTCCAATGAGGAAAAATACCCCCCAAAGCATAGGTGTTAGTAACTGATAAAGCAGCGTCATCAATACCGCAAAAATAAAAAACTGAAACGCATGCGATAAAAAACTGCGTTTCAGTTTGAATTGCCGATTATCCATGAACGTAATGTTTTAATTTTTGAATAAACGTTTTTAATTCAGGACGTGGCGGTTCACTAACTTCCATAAACCAATCCAACAAATCTGGATCTTCTGCAGCAACGAGTTCTGCAAACATGTCTTTTTCAGCTGCATCGGCTTGTAAATAGTAATTTTTGACGTAGGGATCAAAATAAACATCAATCTCTTTTAAACCACGACGTGCGCGGTAGATTACTTTACGCTCTTCTAAGCTGATTTCATCAGTCATTGTCTTCCCCAATCGTTGAACCCGTCTAGTGTAACTCATCCACCCCATTGAAGTGGAGTGTTTTCAAAGATTGACCGAATGCTTCATCGCAATTCTTGCTTTTGAATGTTCTGCACATTGCAGTCACACGCTGCATCTTATAAGTTGAAGACAAAGCCATAAAAATGAATAGGATATTCAAAATGCAATCTGGAGCGATTCGCCCACTCAACAACATGCTGCCACGTCAATTATTTAATGCAGAACATGATGCATTTCGTGAAACAGTACGAAAATTTTATGAAAAAGAAGTCATACCTAATATCGAAAAATACGAAAATCAGCAACACGTTGACCGTGACTTATGGAATAAAGCCGGTGCCATGGGCTTACTTTGCCCGACCATGCCCGAAGCTTACGGTGGCTATGGTGTAGACCGACTCTATAGCATGATTCTGATTGAAGAGCAGGCCTATGCTATGGACTCCTCTACTGGCTTTTCACTGCATTCCGACATTGTGGCCAATTATATTCATAACTTTGGCAATGAAGAACAAAAGCTGCATTGGCTGCCGAAAATGGCTTCTGGCGAAACCGTGACTGCCATTGCAATGACCGAACCGGGCACAGGTTCAGACCTACAAGCGGTACGCACAACCGCTACAGAAGATGGCGATGACTATATTATTAATGGGTCAAAAATCTTTATCACCAATGGCTATTTATGTGACATGGCAATTGTGGTCTGCAAGACAGGTAATAGTGAAAAAGGTTCAGCTAATTTATCGCTAATTATCGTCGAGGCAGATCGCGTCGGTTTTAGCAAAGGCAAACCTTTAAATAAAATTGGCATGAAAGGTCAGGATACCTGTGAACTGTTCTTTGACAATGTCCGCGTCCCTAAAAGCAACTTACTTGGCATGCAAGGTATGGGCTTTATGATGCTGATGAAGGAATTGGCTTGGGAACGTATGTTGGTCGCGATTATTTGCCAAGCCGGTGCAGAAGCAGCCTTTGCGCACACTGTTCAATACACCAAAGAGCGTAAGGCATTTGGCAAGACCGTATCTAGTTTCCAAAACACCCGTTTTAAATTGGCAGAGCTACGCACTGAAATCGATTTTTGTCGAACTTATCTAGACCGATGTATGGAGCTGCAACTTGAGGAACAGCTCGGTATTGACGCAGCCGCAGCTGCTAAATACAAAATTTCAGAAATGTTCTCCAAAGTCGTGGATGAATGTCTGCAGTTGCATGGCGGCTATGGCTATATGCTTGAATATCCAATTGCACGGGCTTATATCGACAACCGTGCCAACCGTATCTATGCCGGTACCAATGAAATTATGAAAGAGCTGATTTCCCGCTCTTTATAACAACAAAGCCCATCATCGGATGGGCTTTTATATTCTTTCGATATCAACTTAAATCATTCACAAAATCACAGATGAGTGCAGCGACCAATGCGGGTTGCTCTTTGTGCGGCATGTGATGAAGCCCTTCCAAAATCTCTAGCTCAGCATCACCTTGTATACCCGAAAAAAGTTTCTGAGCTTGTGCTGTCGTCCCGTATTCATCCAGTTCTCCATGGATGATCAAGCTTGGACACTGTACTTTTCCAACATATTGCTCGAGGTTCCATTGACGAAAACTCGGTGAGAGCCAAGTTTCAGTCCAAGCATCCAAAACCCATTGGGCTTTATCCCCATGGTATTTAGCCAAGCGTTCAAGCTGTCCCGGCTGCGCAAAACCTGTTTTGGCTTCACGTATACCCGATAATGTCAGTTCTTCCACTTCATACTGCGCAGCTATGGAGATCAGAGCTCGACATTGTTCAGGGTATGTAGTGGCAATGACGACTGCCATTCCCCCGCCGACACTATGCCCCATAACAATAAACTGTTGAATGGAATAATGTTGAAGAAGCGCCCTAAAGCTCCGCTGTGCTTCGGCATAGACAAAATCAGTACTTAATGGATCAGGGTTCGCTGATGATTTCCCGAAGCCCAACCGATCATAGGCAATCACCGTTCTGCAAGACTCAGCAGCCAATTGCGCAGGAAAATCACGCCACAAATCAACACTGCCTAGTGAATCATGCATCAATATAATCGGAGCCAAAGTTGCATCTTTATCTGTAGTTTCAGGCTGCCAAGCTTTGGTATATAGCTCATAAGCATTTAATTTTATAAATTCTGAATGTTCTTGAATATTCACATTAACCCTGTGTGCTTTTCCTTATTTCAACATGATATATTTTTCAACAAATAAAGCGCATCAAATAAAACCCTAAAGTCACTCATCTAAAGCAAAAAAAAGGAGCATGATGCTCCTTTTTCTATAACTGACTTAAGAAACTAATCTGGGTTTAGCCGCCACTTGATCTGACTTTTTTTCAAATTTCAGCACTCCATCTTCAAATGAAGCATGCTTTAATTCTTTACGATCTGCCAAATAGTTATTGCTGACTTTCCACGGTGCATGTTTACCCTGTTTTGGCATCACATCTGCTGCACGTGCAATATAGCCTGAGGTCAAACTGCCCATCACCGTATCTTCTAACAACTCGGTCGCATCACCTTGAGGAATCACTTGGTTGTAACCATTTTGATCCATATAGTTAATCAATTTACAGATGTATTCAGAAGCGATATCAACTTTTAATGTCCATGAAGCATTAATATAGCCAATAATCAACGCCATATTGGGTACATCACTGACCATAACACCACGGTACAACATATGCTTAGAGGTATTCAGTGGCTGTCCATCGATTGTGGCACTGATCCCGCCTAGAATTTGAATGTTGAGTCCTGTAGCTGAAATCACCACGTCCGCTTCTAAATGTTTACCTGATTTTAATTGAATGCCATTTTCAGTAAAACTTTCAATTTGATCGGTTTCAACAGATGCACGGCCTTCGCGTAAAATTTTAAACAAATCACCATCTGGCACCACACAAAGGCGCTGATCCCAAGGATTGTAATCTGGGGTAAAGTGCTTCATATCCACTTTACCTTTCAACTGCAACTCAATTGATTTTAATAAAAATTTACGGAGTAATTTAGGTTGCTTTTGTGCAACAGCATAAACAGCCCGTTGGACACCGATATTTCGTGCACGGGTAAGTTTATAAGCAACATCTTCAGGTAATACTTTACGCATTTTGTCGTAAATGATGTCAATAGAAGGTACTGAGGCAATATAGGTCGGAGAGCGCTGTAGCATAGTCACATGCCCTGCACCGCCTTTTGCCATTGCTGGCACAAGGGTAATTGCTGTTGCGCCACTACCAATAATCACAACTTTTTTGCCTGCATAATTAAAATTTTCAGGCCAATGTTGTGGATGAATGAAGGTACCTTTAAAGTTTTCCTGCCCTTTAAACTCAGGTTGGAAACCTTGGTCATAATTATAATAACCCGTACAGCCAAAGACGAAATTTGCAACCCAGGTTTGTTGTTTCTTCTTCGCATCTTCAATAACAACAGACCATTTACGAGTTTGTGAATCGTAGTTCGCACTCATAACACGGTGCTGAAAATGAATTTTTTCTTTGATCTTATATTCGTCAATCACTTCAGAAAGGTAGCCTTTAATCGAAGACCCATCAGCAAGCACACTAGATTTTTTCCACGGCTTAAAATTGAAGCCAAAAGTTGACATGTCCGAATCAGAACGAATACCCGGATATTTAAAAAGATCCCATGTACCACCGAAACTTTCACGACGTTCAATAATTTCAAATGAACGATTTGGACAATTTTTTGAAAGATGAGCAGCCAAACCTACACCAGAGATCCCTGCACCTACAATGAGAATATCAACTTGTTTTTCCATGTTGTTCTTTTAACCTATCTTAGATTTATATTTATTAAATCACATTTTTGACAATGCACAATGTCAAGTTTAAGCAAAAGGCGATTTATTTTTATCTTTTAAGGACAAATTGAATTATTGTCTAACAATATACAGCCAATACAAAATTGCAGGCATTAAAAAAGGTCGGTTAAAAACCGACCTTTTTTAGAACAACGTACGCTGCTCTTCACGAAATTAGTTAACTTCGCGATCTACTAGCTCAACGTAAGCCATCGGTGCAGCATCACCTGCACGGAAGCCCGCTTTAAGAACACGTAGATAACCGCCGTTACGTTCTTTGTAACGAGGGCCAAGAACGGTAAATAATTTACCAACAGTTGCAGCTGAACGAGTACGAGCAAACGCTAAACGACGGTTTGCTACAGAATCGACTTTAGCTAAAGTGATTAAAGGCTCAGCAACACGACGTAATTCTTTTGCTTTAGGAACAGTAGTTTTAATTAACTCGTGTTCGAACAAAGAATTAGCCATGTTTTGGAACATCGCTTTACGATGACTGCTTGTACGGCCTAATTTCACACCACTATTACGATGACGCATGGTGATAGTCCTACTTAATTAACGGCTACGATAAGCAAAGCGATCGTCCATGCGGAGGCTAGCCGGTGGCCAGTTCTCTAAACGCATGCCCAATTGCAAGCCTTTCGATGCCAGAACATCTTTAATCTCAGTCAACGATTTTTTACCTAAGTTAGGAGTTTTAAGCAACTCAACTTCAGTACGTTGAACAAGATCGCCAATGTAGTAAATATTTTCTGCTTTCAAACAGTTAGCAGAACGAACAGTAAGCTCTAGATCATCTACTGGACGAAGCAAAATCGGATCAACTTCTTCACGAGGCTCTTGAGCAACTGGTGCTTGATCTTTCTGAAGATCAACAAAAATTGCAATTTGTTGTTGCAAGATTGTTGCCGCTTTGCGGATAGCTTCTTCAGGATCAACAGTACCGTTGGTTTCAAGATCAATGATCAATTTATCAAGGTCAGTACGTTGTTCTACACGAGCGTTTTCCACTGTGTAAGACACACGTTTGATTGGGCTGTAAGAAGCATCTAATTGCAAACGACCCACTGGGCGAGTTTCGCCCTCAGGGAAGCGTGAATCAGAAGTCTCATAACCACGACCTTGAGAAACTTTCAGGCGCATTTTTAATGAGCCAGAAGCACTTAAAGTACCGATCAAATGTTCAGGGTTAACCACTTCAACATTGTGTGGTAAACGAAGGTCAGCGGCTGTAACGTCGCCAGGACCTTGTTTTTCCAATGTCAGATAAGCTTCATTTTGATCGAACAGCTTAATAGACAATCCTTTTAGGTTCAGCAAGAGCTCGACGATGTCCTGCTGCAAGCCTTCCAAAGTACTGTACTCGTGCTCGACACCTTCAATCTCTACTTCAACCACGGCTGCGCCAGGTAAAGAAGACAAAAGGATACGACGTAAAGCATTACCAAGAGTATGACCAAAGCCACGCTCTAATGGTTCTAGAATAACTTTTGCCGAGGTCCCGCTTGCCGCTTCGACCTTGATCGCTTGCGGAGTTAGAAACTCATTTGCAGTACGCGTCATTATTGCTACCTCAAGGATTATTTAGAATACAATTCTACAATCAAGCTTTCGTTGATTTCAGCAGGTAAATCAGAGCGATCTGGTGCAGCTTTGAACGTACCTTCCAATTTAGAATGATCAATTTCAATCCAAGATGGAATGCCACGTTGAGTCGCTAACTCAACTGCGTTTTTGATACGCAATTGTTGTTTAGCACCTTCGTGAACTGCAACAACGTCACCAGCTTTAACTTGGATAGACGCGATATTAACACGACGACCATTTAAAGTGATTGAACGGTGAGATACAAGCTGACGAGCTTCTGCACGTGTAGAACCAAAACCCATGCGATAAACAACGTTATCTAGACGGCTTTCAAGAAGTTTCAACAAGTTTTCACCTGTTGCGCCTTTAACACGAGCAGCTTCTTTGTAGTAGTTACTAAATTGACGCTCTAAAACACCGTACATACGACGTACTTTTTGTTTTTCACGTAATTGTAGTGAGTACTCAGATTGTTTGCCGCCACGAGCGCCACCATGTTGGCCAGGTGCTTTAGCAGCTTTTTTTGTTTTGACGTCAAATGGTTTAACGCCAGATTTTAATTGCAGGTCTGTCCCTTCGCGGCGAGAGAGTTTGCATTTTGGACCAATATAACGAGCCATGAATGTTTCTCCTTACACGCGACGTTTTTTAGGTGGACGGCAACCGTTGTGCGGGATTGGCGTCACATCGGTAATGCTGTTAATTTTATAACCCACTGCACCTAAAGCACGAACCGCAGATTCACGACCTGGACCAGGACCTTTTACAAGGACGTCCAAGTTTTTCAAACCGTAATCTAAAGCAGCTTTACCAGCAACTTCAGCAGCTACCTGAGCAGCAAACGGAGTTGATTTACGTGATCCACGGAAGCCTTGTCCACCAGAGGTAGCCCAAGCCAGTGCATTACCTTGACGATCGGTAATAGTCACAATGGTGTTATTAAAAGAAGCGTGAATGTGTGCAACACCTTCAGAGACGGTACGAGTGACCTTCTTGCGTGTGCGAGTATCTTTAGCCATCTTTTAGCTTCCAGAAATCTTATTTCTTAATAGGTTTGCGCGGACCTTTACGGGTACGTGCGTTAGTTTTGGTGCGTTGACCACGGACAGGCAAGCTGCGACGATGACGAAGACCGCGGTAGCAGCCTAAATCCATTAAACGTTTAATGTTCATGGAAATTTCGCGACGTAAATCACCTTCGGTAGGAACCTTAGTAACTTCTGCACGAATCGCATCAAGCTGAGCGTCATCTAATTCACGAATTTTAGTTGTTGGTGCAATACCAGCAGCAGCTAAGATAGCTTTTGCAGTGTGGCGACCAATACCAAAAATGTACGTTAGAGAGATAACAGCATGCTTGTTATCCGGAATGTTTACACCGGCAATACGAGCCATTCAATTTTCTCCAAAAAGGCAGTTAAGATAATCAACCGCCCGACAAAATCTTTGAGGGGCGGATAATAACCTAATTAGCCTACTGAAATCAACAGGTCTTGATCAGATTAACCTTGACGCTGCTTATGACGAGGTTCTGCGCTGCAAATTACGCGAATAACCCCATTACGACGGATAACTTTACAGCTACCACAAATTTTCTTTACAGAAGCTTGAACTTTCATAATGAAACCTCTAAGTGCGCTTATCCTTTCGGATGAGCAGTCGTTTTACGCATTAACGATTGATTGTCATATTGATGCGATGTGAGATGAGCTTGGAGCTGAGCCATAAAGTCCATCACCACCACCACTACGATCAGTAAAGACGTACCACCTAAGCTAAATGGAATACCAAATGAGCTTTGTAGAATCATCGGCATTAAACAGATGATTGTGATATAAACCGCGCCAATAAAAGTCAAACGATTCAAAATATGATCTAAATAGCGTGCAGTTTGCTCACCAGGACGAATACCCGGCACATAAGCACCACTACGTTTTAAATTCTCTGACACTTCTTTCGGACTAAATACTAGCGCAGTATAGAAGTAACAGAAGAAGATAATTAATGCACCAAATAGCACCAAATACATCGGTTGACCCGGCGACAATACGAGTGCCAAATCTTGTAGGCCACGTTTAATCACGCCAGCATTTGGGTCTGCACTGCCAACCCATTGCCCTAAGCTCGCTGGGAACAATAGCAATGAACTCGCAAAAATTGCAGGAATCACACCCGCCATATTAATTTTTAATGGCAAATGTGTTTGCTGAGCAGTAAATACACGACGACCTTGCTGTTTTTGAGCATAGTTTACTGGAATGCGACGCTGCGCCTTCTCAATAAACACAATTGCTGCTAACACTGCAACAGATAGCAATGCAAAGATTGCAAGACCAATTAAACTTGATTGGCCATTATCTACTGAGGTTAAAGATTGCAGAACCAAGTTCGGCAAACCAGCAACGATACCAGCGAAGATGATCATGGAAATACCATTCCCTACTCCACGCTCAGTAATTTGCTCACCTAACCACATCAGGAACATTGTACCTGCAACCAAAGAAGTTACAGCAGGAACGTAAAAAGCAAGTCCACTAGTCAAAGTAATATTTTGACTAATCAGACCTGCACACATCCCAACGGCTTGCACAAGTGCAAGAAACAATGTGCCTTGTCGCGTATATTGATTGATCTTACGCTTACCTTGTTCGCCTTCTTTCTTTAAAGCTTCCAGCGAAGGAACAACCGTAGACATTAACTGCACGATAATCGATGCAGAGATATACGGCATAATCCCAAGAGCAAGAATTGACATACGCTCTAATGCACCACCTGAGAACATGTTAAACAAACCAAGGATCGTACCTTGGTTTGCATTAAACAGATTCTCTAGTGCGGCATTGTTAATGCCCGGTACTGGAATATGTGCTCCCAGTCGAAAAACCAACAACGCCCCGATGAGGAACATCATACGGCGAATAATTTCACGATATTTCACATGAAAAGGTTGGCCTTTCATCATGTTAACATGACCTGTCGAACTAGGAGTCATAGACACTGGGGATTACTCCTCGACTTTACCGCCAGCAGCTTCAACAGCAGCTTTAGCGCCTTTAGTCAATGCAACACCTTGAACAGTGAATGCACGAGTAATTTCACCAGAAAGTACGATGCGTGCACGCAACATATCTTTACGTACAACGTTAGCAGCTTTTAAAGTTTCAAGAGACACGATGTCGCCTTCAACTTTAGCAAGTTCTGATAAACGTACTTCAGCAGTTTTCAAAGCCATTTGGCTAGTGAAACCGAATTTAGGTAAACGACGGTATAACGCAGTTTGACCACCTTCGAAACCAGGACGTGTACCACCGCTCTTACGTGAGTTTTGACCTTTGACACCACGGCCACCAGTCTTACCAACGCCAGAACCGATACCACGGCCTAAACGAAGGTTGTCACGCTTAGCACCTTCTGCAGGTGCAATTGTATTTAAACGCAGAGTCATGGCTTATTCCTCTACACTAACCATATAGTAAACTTGGTTGATCATACCACGGTTAGAAGGCGTATCTTGCACTTCAACTGTATGACCAATACGACGCAGACCTAAACCTTTAAGGCTAAGCTTGTGATTTTTCAAGCGGTGCGATGAAGATTTAGTCTGGGTAACTTTAATCGTTTTCATGATTGATTACCCTTGAATTTGTGCTACTGATAAACCACGTTTCGCAGCAACTTTCTCAGGAGAAGTCATATCACGCAAACCGTTAAAAGTTGCGTTTACTACGTTAGCAGCGTTAGTAGAACCATAACACTTAGTTAATACGTTACGTACACCTACAGCTTCTAAAACTGCACGCATAGCGCCACCAGCAATTACACCAGTACCTTCAGAAGCAGGTTGCATGTAAACGCGGCTTGCACCGTGACGAGCATTGATAGGGTGCTGAACAGTACCGTCAACAAGGTCAACAGTAATCATGTTGCGACGAGCAGCTTCAAGTGCTTTAGAAATAGCAGCTGGAACTTCACGTGCTTTACCACGACCAAAACCTACGCGACCATTACCATCACCCACAACAGTTAATGCTGTGAAAGAGAAGATACGACCACCCTTAACAACTTTGGCTACACGATCAACGGCAACCAGCTTTTCAACAAGACCTTCGTTTTGTTCAACTTTAGCCATGATTAGAACTCCAAGCCGTTTTCACGAGCAGCATCAGCCAAGGCTTTGATACGACCATGATATTTGAAACCAGAACGGTCAAATGCAACTTTAGTTACACCAGCCGCTTTAGCACGTTCTGCAATTAAAGCACCAACTTTCTGAGCCGATTCAACGTTACCAGTAGTACCAGCACGTAGAGTAGCGTCTAAAGTAGAAGCTTGCGCTAATACTTTGCCACCATCTGCAGAGATAACTTGAGCATAGATGTGACGCGGAGTGCGGTTTACACACAAACGAGTCGCACCCAATGCACGGATGTGCAAGCGTGTGCTTTTCGCACGACGCAAACGGGATTGTTTCTTTTCGTTCATAAGAACCTCGCGCCTTATTTCTTCTTAGCTTCTTTACGAAGTACAACTTCGTCAGAATAACGAACACCTTTACCTTTATAAGGCTCTGGCGGACGGTAACCACGGATTTCTGCAGCAACTTGACCTAATTTAGCTTTATCAGCAGATTTAAGTACAATTTCAGTTGCAGTAGGAGTTTCTGCAGTTACACCTTCAGGAAGGTTGTAGTCGATCGGGTGAGAGAAACCAAGGTTAAGGTTAACAATGTTACCTTTAACCGCAGCTTTATAACCAACACCGATAAGCTGTAACTTACGTTCGAAACCTTCGTTAACACCTTTTACAAGGTTGTTAAGCACAGCGCGAGCAGTACCAGCTTGCATCCAAGCATCTTTAGATTCAGCTTTAGGAGCAATAACTAGAGTACCGTCTTCCTGTTTTAGCTCGACCAGCGCATGCAGGTTGAAAGACAATGTACCTTTGCTGCCTTTCACTTCGACCTGCCGGCCGTTCTGAGTAACTGTAACACCGTTAGGTACAGTTACTGGGGCTTTAGCCACACGAGACATGAGGAATCACCTATTAAGAAACAAAAGCAATAACTTCACCACCGATACCTGCAGCACGTGCAGCGCGATCAGTCATGATGCCTTTGCTTGTAGAAACAATTGCAATACCTAAACCTTGCTTAACGCTAGGAAGTGCATCTTTACCGCGATATTGACGTAGACCAGGACGGCTTACGCGTTTCACAGTATCGATAACTGGTTTGCCTTCGAAATATTTTAAAGTAATCGTTAAAGTCGCTTTGCCTTCATTGTCAGCAACAGCTACATCAGCGATATAACCTTCTTGTTGAAGTACGTTAGCAATCGCAACTTTCAACTTTGAGTTTGGCATAGAAACAGTTTGTTTCTTTGCCATTTGTGCGTTACGAACACGTGTTAGCATGTCGGCAACGGTATCTTGCATACTCATTTATAGTGCTCCTTACCAGCTTGCCTTAACAACGCCCGGTACATCACCTTGCATTACTGTTTCACGTAATTTGTTACGGCTTAAGCCGAACTTACGGAAGTAACCATGAGGACGACCAGTTAAACCACAACGGTTACGTAGACGTACTGGAGACGCATTACGTGGTAATGCTTGAAATTTCATCATCGCTTCGAAACGTTCTTCGTCTGATGCATTAACGTTTGCGATAATTGCTTTTAATTCAGCACGTTTCGCAGCGTATTTAGCAACAGTAGCTTCGCGTTTCAATTCGCGATTAATCATACCTTTCTTAGCCATATCGACCTCTTATTTGAACGGGAAGCCGAATGCACGCATAAGCGCACGGCCTTCGTCATCGGTGCGAGCAGTCGTAGTGATGGTAATGTCCATACCACGAATACGATCAATCTTATCAAAATCGATTTCAGGGAACATGATTTGTTCCTTAAGACCCATTGAGTAGTTACCACGACCATCGAATGATTTCGCAGAGAAACCACGGAAGTCACGGATACGAGGGATCGCGATAGAGATCAAACGGTCTAAGAATTCGTACATACGTTCGCCGCGTAAAGTAACTTTACAGCCGATCGGCCAACCATCACGGATTTTGAAACCAGCGATAGATTTACGAGCTAAAGTAAGTACTGGTTTTTGACCAGCAATTGCTTGCATATCAGAAAGAGCGCCATCTAACAATTTCTTGTCAGCTGATGCAGCACCAACACCCATGTTGATGGTGATTTTTGTAATGCGAGGAATATCCATCACATTCTTAACGCCCAATGTTTCTTTTAATTGAGCCTTAAGTTCGTCGTTGTAACGCGTTTTAAGTCTGGCCATTGCCTAGTCAACCTATTACTTCGCTACCGCCACTGATTCACCATTAGATTTGAATACGCGAGTTTTCACGCCTTCAATCACTTGGTAACCAACACGGTCAGCCTTTTGGGTTGTAGCATTAAAAATTGCCACGTTAGAGATATGAAGCTCAGCTTCTTGAGTTACGATGCCGCCTTCAGCGCCAGTAGCTCGGTTAGGCTTTTGATGCTTCGTTACCAAGTTAAGGCCTTCAACCTTAACACGGTCATTTGAAACAGACAAAACAGTACCTTGTTTGCCTTTTTCTTTACCTGCGATCACAATTACTTGATCGCCCTTTTTAATCTTAGCCATGAGTGCCTCTTATAGAACTTCAGGAGCCAATGAAATAATTTTCATGAACTGTTCAGTACGAAGTTCACGAGTCACTGGTCCGAAAATACGAGTTGCAATCGGCGCTTTGTTGTTGTTCAAAATAACAGCTGCGTTATCGTCGAAACGAATAACTGAACCATCTGCACGACGGATGCCGAATTTTGTACGTACAACTACAGCATTCATCACGTCACCTTTTTTAACACGTGCGCGTGGAATAGCTTCTTTTACAGTAACTTTAATAATGTCGCCAACAGAAGCATAACGACGATGTGAACCACCAAGTACTTTAATACATTGTACGCGGCGAGCACCACTGTTGTCTGCTACGTCTAGCATACTTTCGGTTTGAATCATTGCCCTACTCCAAAACCGAGCATCACCGGTCGCAATTTCGAAAGGCTCAAAGAGTACTCGAAATTGACCGATGATGCAAGAACGTTTAATTACTCAGCAGCAGCTTCAACAACTTCAACTAAAGTCCAAGACTTAGTTTTAGAAATTGGGCGGCTTTCTTTGATGCTTACTACGTCACCAACTTTAGCAACATTGTTTTCATCATGAGCGTGTAATTTAGTTGAACGGCGGATTGATTTGCCATACAACGGGTGTTGAACGCGGCGTTCGATAAGAACAACGATAGACTTGTCCATCTTGTCGCTAACTACTTTACCGGTTAACGTGCGAACTGTTTGTTCACTCATTGTCCGTTCCCCTGTTTTTCGGTTAGGAGTGTCTTAATACGAGCAATAGTTTTACGAGTAAGCGCAACTTCGTGCGATTTACCCAATTGACCAGTTGCTTTCGCCATACGAAGACGGAATTGGTTAAGCTGTTGCTCATCAAGCAAAGCTGTCAACTCTTCTACCGACTTTTCACGTAGATCATTAGTTTTCATTACATTACCGTCCGAGTCACGATAGTGGTTTTAAACGGAAGTTTTGCAGCAGCAAGCGTAAACGCTTCGCGAGCAAGTTCTTCGTTAACACCATCAATTTCGTACAAGACTTTACCTGGTTTGATTTGGCAAACCCAGTATTCCACAGAACCTTTACCTTTACCCATACGAACTTCTAATGGTTTTTCAGTAATTGGTTTGTCCGGGAAAACACGGATAAAGATCTTACCACCACGTTTAATACGACGGCTGATTGTACGACGCGCTGCTTCAATTTGACGTGCAGTCATTTGACCACGTTCAATTGATTTAAGCGCAATAGTACCAAAAGATACTGAGCTACCGCGATGTGCTAGACCAGTGTTACGGCCTTTTTGCACCTTACGGAATTTAGTACGTTTAGGTTGTAACATGGATTATTCTCCTTTTTCAGCAGAACGATCATTGCGACGACCACGACGCTCTTGACCTTCACCACGACCACGACCACGTTTAGCTGGACGTTCTTCAGCTGGAGCTGGGTTCATGACTTGTTTCATGCCGCCCAAGATCTCACCACGGAAGATCCATACTTTAACGCCGATCGTACCGTAAGTAGTCTCAGCACGCATAGTAGCATAGTCGATGTCAGCACGAAGAGTATGAAGAGGTACACGACCTTCACGATACCATTCAGTACGAGCAATCTCAGCACCACCTAGACGGCCTGAAACTTCTACTTTGATACCTTTAGCACCAGCACGCATAGAGTTTTGAACCGCACGCTTCATAGCACGACGGAACATTACACGTTTTTCTAATTGAGAAGCGATTGCTTCAGCAACTAAACGAGCGTCTAAATCTGGGCGATCGATTTCATTGATACTTACTTGCGCAGGAACACCCATAATGGCTGTTAATTCGCGTTGTAGTTTCTCAATGTCTTCGCCTTTTTTACCGATCACGATACCAGGACGTGCAGTGCTAATAGTTACTTTAGCTGCGCCTGTAGGGCGTTCGATAAGAATATTGCTTACCATCGCATTCTTAAGTTTTTTAGTTAAAAACTCACGAACTTGAAGATCTTTTAGCAAATATTCAGCATATTGTTTCGGATTCGCATACCAGTTAGCGTTATGACGTTTCACAACACCTAGGCGGATACCGATTGGATGAACCTTCTGACCCATATCAAACCCCTACCTTAACGGTAATGTGACAAGTACGCTTAGTAATACGATCTGCACGGCCTTTAGCACGTGGCAAAATACGTTTCAGGCTCATGCCTTCATCAACGTAGATCGTAGAAACTTTAAGGTCGTCTACATCTAAACTGTTATTGTGTTCAGCGTTTGCAATCGCAGATTCCAATGCTTTTTTAACTAAAACTGCAGCTTTTTTGTTGCTGAAGTTTAAGATATTTAAAGCATGCGCAACAGATTTGCCGCGAATTAGGTCTGCAACCAAACGTGCTTTTTGTGCCGAGATAGCGGCACCGCGTAATTTAGCAGTTACTTCCATCATAGCACCTATTAACGTTTAGACTTCTTGTCAACACCGTGACCACGATAGGTACGAGTTGGCGCGAATTCACCTAATTTATGACCAACCATATGCTCAGATACAATCACTGGAACATGGTTACGGCCATTGTGTACAGAAATTGTTAGACCAACAAAATCCGGTAAGATCATCGAACGACGCGACCAAGTTTTGATCGGCTTACGGTTATTAGCCGCGATAGCCGCTTCAACCTTAGCGAACAAGTGCGCATCGACGAATGGGCCTTTTTTCAGAGAACGAGGCATTGTCAGATTCCTTTACTTGTTACTTAACGCGACGGTCGCGAATGATCATCTTAGTCGTACGCTTGTTGGTACGTGTTTTGTACCCTTTAGCTTTTTGACCCCATGGACTTACAGGTTGAATACCTTTGTTACGTCCTTCACCACCACCATGTGGATGGTCTACTGGGTTCATCGCCATACCACGTACGGTAGGACGAACGCCACGCCAGCGTGATGCACCTGCTTTACCAAGTGAACGAAGGTTGCTTTCTGAGTTAGAAACTTCACCTAACACAGCACGGCATTCAACGTGTACTTTACGCATTTCGCCTGAACGAAGACGAATGATAGCGTAAGAACCGTCACGACCCAACAATTGAGCAGATGTACCAGCAGAACGTACTAATTGTGCGCCTTTACCGATTTTAAGCTCGATGTTGTGAAGAGTAGAACCGATAGGCATGTTGCGAAGTGGCAAGCAGTTACCTGGACGGATTGGAGCATCGTTACCAGATTGAACTTGATCACCAGCGCGAAGGCCTTTAGGTGCAATAATATAGCGACGTTCACCGTCAGCATATTTCAATAAAGCAATATGAGCTGTACGGTTTGGATCGTATTCAATACGCTCAACTACAGCAGGGATGCTGTCTTTGTTACGTTTGAAGTCTACGATACGGTAGTGCTGTTTATGACCACCACCAACGTGACGAGTTGTAATGTGACCGTTGTTATTACGACCGCCAGTACGTTTTTTAGCTTCAACCAACGGAGCATATGGCGCGCCTTTGTGAAGGTGGTTATGAACCACTTTCTCTACAAAGCGACGTCCTGGAGACGTTGGCTTACATTTTTGAATCGGCATAATTTTCGTCCTTATTCCGCTGCGTTTTCAGCGGTATCGCCCAAGTCAGCCATTTCAACATCTTGGCCAGCTTTCAGGGTGACGTATGCTTTTTTAACATCAGAACGACGTCCTAATGTTTTACCAAAGCGTTTAGTCTTACCTTTAGTGATCGTTGTGTTAACTTTAACAACTTGAACACCAAATAGTTGCTCAACAGCTTTTTTGATTTCAAGCTTGTTTGCATCTAGTGCAACTTTGAACACTTGAACACCAGCAGTTTCGCCTAAAACTTGTGCTTTTTCTGAGAATACAGGTCCTTGTAGGACTTGATAGATACGTTCGTTGTTCATCCGAGTTCTACCTCAATTTTCTTAGCAGCAGCAACAGACATAACAACTTTATCGAACGCGATCAAGCTAACAGGATCGATTGCAGCAGCATCAACCACATCAACGTGTGGAATGTTGCGAGCAGCAAGATACAAGTTCTCATCAACAGCATCTGTAACGATTAATGCACGAGGTGCATTCAAGTCGTTAAGTTTTGCAAGCAATTCTTTAGTTTTTGGAGCTGCAACAGCAATCTCTTCAACTAAAACAAGGCGATCTTGACGAACAAGCTCAGCCAGGATGCATTGCATAGCACCGCGATACATTTTACGGTTTACTTTTTGAGACCAGTCTTGTGGACGAGCAGCAAAAGTTTTACCACCGCCAACCCAGATTGGGCTACGAATAGAACCAGCACGAGCGCGGCCAGTACCTTTTTGACGGAAAGGTTTTTTACCACCGCCAGAAACGTCAGCACGTGATTTTTGCGCTTTAGAACCTTGACGACCACCAGCTAAGTAAGCTGTAACAACTTGGTGTACAAGAGCTTCGTTAAAATCACGACCAAACGCAACTTCAGATAACTCAACAGCAGAGCCGGAAACAGTATTTAAATTCACGTTATTTCCCCTCAGGCCTTGATAGTAGGACGAACAGTAACGTCGCCACCAGTAGCACCAGGAACCGCACCTTTAACAACTAGAACTGAACGTTCTGCGTCGATAGCAACGATTTCAAGACCCTGTGTAGTTACACGTTCAGCACCTAAGTGACCAGGCATTTTTTTGCCTTTGAACACGCGACCAGGAGTCTGGTTTTGACCTGTAGAACCGATAACACGGTGAGATACAGAGTTACCATGTGTAGCGTCTTGAGTACGGAAGTTCCAACGCTTAACACCACCTTGGAAACCTTTACCTTTAGATGTACCAGTAACGTCAACAATTTGACCCACTGTAAACACATCCACACCGATAGTTCCGCCAACTTCACGACCTTCAAGATCAGCTTCTGTAGCGCGGAATTCTTGAACTAGACGACCAGCAGCTACACCAGCTTTCGCAAAGTGACCTTTCTGAGCGTTAGTTACGCGAGATTCGCGACGTTCACCAGTAGTGATTTGAATCGCTTGATAACCATCAGTTTCAAGCGTTTTGATTTGTGTGATGCGGTTAGGATCAACCTCAATCACTGTTACAGGTACAGAAACACCAGCATCTGTAAAGATACGTGTCATACCGCACTTGCGACCGACTAAACCAATAGCCATGTGCATAAACCTCTAAAAAAGCGGCCTAATTAACTTAGAGCGTTAATTAACCGAAAGCCTTAACCCAAAGCGATCTGAACATCAACACCAGCTGCAAGATCTAACTTCATCAATGCATCTACAGTTTTATCTGTAGGTTGAACGATGTCGATCAAACGTTTGTAAGTGCGGATCTCGTATTGGTCACGCGCATCTTTGTTAACGTGTGGTGATGTTAAAACGTTAAAACGTTCGATACGTGTAGGCATCGGGATTGGACCACAAACTTGTGCGCCAGTACGTTTTGCTGTTTCTACGATTTCTTGAGCTGATTGATCAATTAGACGGTGATCAAAAGACTTAAGACGGATACGAATTCTCTGGTTAGACATACCAGTTAACTCCAAGCCAAATATATAAAGAATCACCCTTGACGCATCTCACCCCACTTTAAAAGAGGCAAGTGTCAAGAGCAGTGAAATATCACTAAGGTCACGATCGATGCCGCGACTGTCACGATGTTAACTACTTTATTCGTAGCGAACCCCCTTCATCAAAGGGTCGCCCATTATAGCTATTGTTTAATGCATAAGCAAATCTCTTTTGCTGTTTTTCTTATATTTTTCATTTTTTATGCAAGATCAATTGCTTAACTTTTAATCAATAGGCGTTTTTTCTTAATACATACTCTATTGCTTGGTTTAGTATTTGATTTCCCTCAATAAATTTGTTCTTTGCGCTTTTCCGTAGATCATGTACTGGCTGTACATGTGTTCCTGAAAAAAATGCCACTTCTTCATCATTTTCCAAAAATAAATCGAGCACTTCTGGGGTAATTTCAGGATGAAATTGGAAGCCCAAAACATTTTGCCCGATTTGATACATTTGATTACGACATGCATCATTTTCCGCCAGCAATACCGCTCCTTTCGGAATTTCAAATGTTTCACTGTGCCACTGCATGACTTTAAACTCTTCCGGTAGTTTGAAACAGTCATGCGGTACGTTAGCGACCTTACGGATGGTCGTCCAACCCAATTCTTGTTGTGCATTTCGGCTCACCGCCCCACCCAAAGCATTGGCAATCAATTGCCCACCTAAACAAAGCCCGATTGCGGGTTTGCCGAGTGCTAAATAGCGTCGCAGCCATCGTTTTTCTATTTTTAACCATGGGAAATTTGCCTCATCATTTACGCTCATGGTCCCACCCATGATGATAAGTAAATCGACATCTTCAACATGCGGCAAAGCCTCGAGATCTAAGGCTTGATCGACCGGTAATGCAAAGAATTCTGTGGCCGTAATTTTGGCCTGATGCTGTTTTAAAAAATCATAACAACTGCCGAACCCTTCGCCAGCAATATGCTGAAAATAATGTACTTTTAAATGCGACTTCATGCGCTAAACCTATTGTTGTTGCTCTGATATCGGTTTTGCAAGAATGAAGCCAACTTTGCTTTTCACTTAATTTTCTATACAAAAGCATCGTAAATCCATGCGTTTTAGTCGTATTCTTTTGAACATTCATTATTATTTTGATCATTTCAGAGCGCCACGTGAAAAAGAATCCTCAAACCGAACTCATTCATGCACCAAGAAAGGCACCGCAATACATCAATAGTGTTCAACCTCCCCTGTTTCGTGCATCCACTATAATTTTCGAAAATACAGATGCGCTATTTAATCGCCATTGGACTGATGATTATGACTATAGCTATGGAACACATGGCACACCCACTACATTTACCCTAGGCGATCAGATTGCTCAGATTGAAGGTGGCTTGTATCACTTACTCGCACCAAGCGGTTTATCTGCAATTAATTTGGTCAATTCATGTTTTTTAAGTCAAGGGGATGAAGTGTGGGTCGCAGATAATATCTATGGCCCAAATATGGACCATTTACGCAATTTAGAAACCCGCTATAGCATCGTGGTCAAGGTTTATAACCCGATTGATGTCGATTCATTTAGCCCTTCAGCGCAAGCCAAGCTTATCTGGTTAGAAGCGGCGGGTTCTGTCACTTTAGAGTTTCCAGATTTAGTCGGCTTGGTCAAAAAAGCTCAAGCGCAGAACATTCTCACTGCACTGGACAATACGTGGGGCGCAGGACTTGCATTTAATGCTTTTGATTTTAGTGCTGAGCACCTGGGTGTCGATATCAGTGTGCATGCCTTGACCAAATACCCAAGTGGCGGTGGCGATATTTTAATGGGCTCGGTAATTACACGAGATAAAAAGCTTCATCACAAACTGTTTCGTGCGCATGCCATTCAAGGCA
Source organism: Acinetobacter sp. YH12096 (assembly GCF_013419215.1). Taxonomy (NCBI): domain Bacteria; kingdom Pseudomonadati; phylum Pseudomonadota; class Gammaproteobacteria; order Moraxellales; family Moraxellaceae; genus Acinetobacter; species Acinetobacter sp. YH12096. The sequence goes on from NZ_VPAM01000024.1 coordinate 58,006, forward strand.
TTAGCATCTCTGGTGATGACGCCGCGCAAGTACAACGCAGTCTGGCTTCTATGCGCCTGCGCTATGAACACCAGTCACAAAGTGCTTTAACTTTATTAAATTGGCTAAAACAGCAACCAGCCTTTGTACAGGTTTTACATCCTGCCGATGAAGCTTCCGCAGGACATCAGTATTGGAAAGAAATTTGTACAGAACAACACAGTGCCGGCTTGGTCAGCGTGATATTTAATGAAAAATATAGCCTAGAAGATGTACGCCGCTTTTGCGACGCACTAAAACTCTTTAAGCTCGGTTTTAGCTGGGGTGGCCCAGTCAGTTTAGTCATGCTATATAACTTAAAGGATATGCGTGTACTCGAACATTCACACATTCAAGCCGACTTACTGGTTCGCTTTTGTATAGGACTAGAACATCCTGCAGATTTAATACAAGATATAGAAAACGCACTACAACATTTAAATAAACAGCAACTCGAATAAATACAGGAACATTTATGGGTATGGGTACACCAATTATTATTGGCAAAAATATACAAGACACCACACAAAATGTGGTGCTTCATTCACAATTTGCAAACCGCCATGGTTTGATTGCTGGCGCCACAGGTACTGGTAAAACGGTGACGTTGAAGGTGTTGGCAGAAAGTTTTTCTCGGCTGGGTGTACCCGTATTTTTAGCTGATGCCAAAGGGGATGTTTCTAGCCTTGCCAAAGCAGGTGAAAACAATCCTAAGTTTGACGAACGAATTAAAAGTTTAAATATCGAGAGCATTCCTTTTGCTGCCTCCCCTGTGGTGTTTTGGGATTTGTTTGGTGAACAAGGACATCCCATTCGCACCACCATTTCTGAAATTGGTCCACTTCTCCTTGCCCGAATTCTGAATTTAAACGACACGCAAGAAGGCGTGTTATCTGCGGTCTTTCGTATTGCTGATGATCAGGGCTTATTGCTCATCGACTTTAAAGACTTAAAAGCCATGATTAGCTACGTCAGTGAACATGCAGCAGAATTTAAAAATGAATATGGCAATTTATCGCCTGCAAGCTTAGGTGCAATTCAACGTAATTTGCTCGCATTGGCTGATCAAGGTGGTGACAAGTTCTTTGGTGAGCCTGCGCTCAATATCATGGATTTCATTCAAACGGATGCACAAGGTCGTGGCAACATCAACCTGCTTGCCGCTGACAAGTTAATGAATACCCCTAAGCTCTATGCGACCTTCTTACTTTGGATGCTGTCAGAACTGTTTGAACAATTGCCTGAAGTTGGAGATATGGATAAACCCAAACTGGTGTTCTTCTTCGATGAAGCGCATTTATTGTTTGATAATGCCAGCCCTGCTTTACAAGAAAAGATTGAACAAGTGGTTCGTCTAATTCGCTCTAAAGGCGTCGGGATTTACTTTGTAACGCAAAATCCACTTGACCTACCCGAGAGTGTTTTAGGACAACTAGGTAACCGCGTTCAGCATGCGCTACGTGCATTTACCCCCAAAGATCAGAAAGCGGTCAAGACGGCAGCAGATACTTTTCGAGCCAATCCTGCGTTTAAAGTCGATCAAGTGATTACGGAACTGGCTGTAGGTGAAGCACTGATTAGCTGTCTAGATGAACAAGGCACACCCCAAATCGTTGAGCGTGCTTGGGTGATGCCACCCTACTCTTCATTTAGCCCAATTGCTGTAGAAGAACGCAAAGCTCTGATGGCAAATAGCATTGTCGCAGGTGTGTATGACACCGAAGCAGATCGTGAAAGTGCCTATGAACTTTTACAAAATAAAGTGGCGGAGCGCCAACAACAAGCCGTCCAAGCGGAACAAGATAAAATAGAAGCCAAAGAACAAGAAGCGTTGGCCAAACAACAAGCCAAGGAAGCAGATGCACTCGCTAAACAGCAAGCACGTGAACAAGAACGCCTTGCGCGCGAACAACAAAAAGAAGCTGAGCGCTCAGCCAAACAACGTGAAAAACTGATTCAAGACACTGTAGGAACTTTTGCAAAAAGTGCAGCACGCAGCTTGGGTGGGTCGACAGGTCAGAAAATTATCCGTGGCCTCTTAGGTTCTATCTTCGGCAAGAAATAGGGTCTGTTGACATTTGTTGATTAAAAAAATAGCGAGATAGTAAAATTAAATCGCCAAACCCAATTTTACACTCGCTATGCCTCGAACAATGCTAAATGATCAACACTGGTCCAAGTTACTTGCT
>NZ_VPAM01000025.1:0-57131 GCF_013419215.1 Acinetobacter sp. YH12096
TCGCAAGAGATGCGATGGATGTCTGATGATTTGTAGTCATAAATTTAAGTCCCCACTTGTTTCTAAGTGGGGACTAAATTAAGGCTTATAGGATGAATTCAGAAGGTGTGTTCAGCGGACGCTTACAATTCATCTTGTGTTTTCTACCCTAAAGAATCCTTTTCTGAATAGAGGTATGGGGGGGTAGATGGGGGTATGGGGTGTTCAAATGTAAGAACCCTACCCTCGTAGTAATGTGAGCATTTTTCTCAAAACTTTTGTATTGAAAATTCTCTATAAAATACTTGCGTCGCCTACAAACGGGCTCTAATCTTAGCTTGACCTTTTCAGTCAGCATGCTGAGCTGTACGTTTCGAGCCAAAGCTTTCTCATTAGTAAGCTTAGGGTTACAGCACTAGCAGAGAGAAAGCGGGGGAATTTCTTCCCCCGCTTTTTTTTTAAGAATTGAATAAAGCATGAACATTCAAACAAAAAATTCCTTATTTCCCTAAAAAAGCCTACAAACAGCTTTCATACTTCTTCTCAGTCTTTTCAATACTGATAAACACATAATGTTAAATGCAGATTCAATACTTAATCACCTTTTAGTTAATTACTCCATGGAGCAATGGCCAACCCCCATAAACAAGGTTTATCGATTGCATCATCCTAAAATACATCCTTACCTCCACATTAATCGTAAAGTTCAAACCAAACAATTAGCGGTCTCCCTCAGATACGACACATTCAAAGAAGAGATCAAACAAATAGAGGGTGTCATATGTGGAACTGTTAGCCACCATGCTAATTACATTGCTTACTCTAAGCCTGAAAATATTGGAGAAAGTTCATACATTCCAACAAAACAACAAGAAACTCCTGCTGCACAACATTATGGTTTTGAAAATACAAAAGCATTAGATCGGTTTATGGAAGTATGTTTTGATCTCAAACCTACTATGAAAGTCATTTCAGAAGATTTTTCAGTGCCTCTTATACCTACTGAAAAAGATGCACTAATCAAGGCTCGTATTGGACAAAGCACTTACAGAAACGCTTTGTGTGATTATTGGAATGGTTGTGCTGTAACAGGTTGCACGCTTAACGACTTACTCATAGCTTCACATATCAAGCCATGGAGTGCCTCTAACAACAAGGAACGACTAGATCAATTTAATGGTTTGTTATTATCCCCCACATTAGATAAAGCATTTGATAAGGGACTGATCAGCTTCGATGCTGCAGGCTCAATCATGATTAGCCCTAAACTTAGCAAGGATACATTAGATCAACTAGGTATCTCACCCAATATGAAGCTAAGCAAGATTGATCCTCGCCATAATGCATATTTACAATGGCATCGAAATAATCTGTTTAACAGATAATGTAGATGTAATCCAAGTTTAGTACGACCAATCAATCACCCCAATAGCCCATTTACTCCCACATAAATAGACTAATCGGGTGATTGATAGATCATTCTGGTTTTACAAGGAAAACTCTCATTACTATTCTTATCAACTTTAATGAAAGTCGCATAAGGCACCGGAGGTGCCAAATACTAAACCCAACAACATAGACCAAACACTCATCCAACCTTCCCCCTCTTTTAAATAAGCCTCAGCCATATAATGTTTAAATCTCATTATTCTAAACAATTACAACACCTTAATAAATGCGTACGCAAGTACGTACTTACGCAAGTGCGTACGTACTAAATCATTGTTTTAAAAGAATATTTGGAAAATACATAAAAACTATGCCATAGTTTGATTCATACAAATTTCGAGTCCGAATTATGCCAACTCTACCGATACCAACGCAGCAATATGAGCTCCCATTAGCCTACCAACTAGCTCTAACACATTTATCCCAACACACTGGCAAACCGCCTAACAGTATTCTCATAGAAGCTATTGACGCACACCTCAACGAGCTTAACTCAGCATCAAAGCTGACAATGAATCCAATAGAACCAACAAAAAGAGAGGCAACACTTCTTCACTGCTTATCTCAAATTGATGTAATTCCAATAGGTAATAAATTTGGTCTTTTAGTCAAAGAAGCCTCTGGATACTTCAAAGAAAATAAGCAATATCTGAATCTAGCCCAGGCTCTGAGTCAGGCTAAGGAATACGAGAGAAACGGACATACAATATTAGACAACTGGATTCCTATCAGTGGCGACTATCCACCACTGATCCTCCATAAAGTAGGAGGTCTAGCACACCTTTGGTTTGGTCAAAACACTGCATGCAATCTCACCAATAACAAAGTTGTTAAACTAGAAGATTACACAATAAGCAAGGACTACCCAGCAGTGGAAATTTGCAAGTGTTGTTTGAATAACTATAAACGCACTTTCGCCCCTAAATTCCAACTAACGTTTGACAGCAATAATCACATAGAGTTTCCTAACCTTCAAAGCTTTGACCCATTATTCTGATTACTAAATTTGGTATGAGTCTCAATATACCTATAAAATATTGACTCCACTATTTATCAACAAGGAAGTTGATTAAATGATACAAAGTAACGAAGATGAAATAATACGAGCAACTATTGCTGCCTCTATGGAAATCATTGCAAGTAATACCCCATTAAGAGCAAAGCCTGCGAAATCTACATTTATTGTTTCACCTGAAGATCATCGAATGTTAGAGATCATTTGCAGACTTACAGGTAAAACCAAGCAAGAATATTTTGCTACTGCTCTTCAGAATGCATTAAAGGAAAAGTCATACTTAAATGATATTCCAATTGAGAAGATCAAAGCATTAGCAACAGTATAGTTTCATTTTCTTAGTGCATTAAAAAAGCCCCTTCTTAAAGGGGCTTTTTTAATGCTTGGTTCAATCATGAATGTAACACTGCAATGTTACCAATTGACCTTGGAGGTTTACGATGCGTGTTCTAGCAATCATCGTTATCATTATCCTAGTATTGATTTCGCAATCAGCTTACTAAGTTAATGGTCTGGGCGGCGGCAACCGCTCAGGCTCTCCTAAGTAAATGTAATTTAATAAAGGATAAACTTCAATACTCTATTGAATTATCCATAAACGTGGCTCATGCAATATTTCGCACAAATGGGATAACTTCAGGATTAGCATAGCTATAAGGTGAAACGAATCCTTTAACTGCAATATCCTGTAGATATCGGCTCCACCAATCCATCATCCTTTTTCGTTCCAACATATACTCAGCAACGTGTGTATATGCACCAACCACATCATTGCGTTCTTGATGGCTCATCTGCTTTTCAATCGCATCTCTTTGGAACAACCCACATTCACCCAATGCCGAACGAGCCATAGCTCTGAAGCCATGAAAGCAAACCTCTTTTTGTGTATCGTAGCCCATACGTCGTAAGGCAGTATTAAAGGTGTTTTCACAGATGAATGTCGTTTTCTTAAATGAGCTTGGAAAAACCAACTCCGAACTACTACTCAATTCCTTCACTTTAACCAATAAACTTAAAGCCTGTTCGGAAAGTGGCACAATATGAGGTTCTCTCATTTTAGCTCCCCTATCAGAATGCTTAACTCCATTGACATGGTTTCGCTTCGCAGGAATTATCCATTGCTTCTTCTTAAAATCGATTTCATCCCATCTTGCAAATCTTAGTTCGGATGAACGTATGAAGATATGTAAACTTAACTCCAAACAAAGCTTTGTCATTTCATCACCTGAGTCAGCTTTGATTCGTGCTAGTAGCTCAGGGAGACGAAGAAGAGGTAAAGCTGGTCTGTGATTTTTAGGTGCAGTAAGATCGAGGCTCTCCATTTCTCGTGCATGGTTTACTTCAATGTATCCATACTGAACAGCATAACTAAAGATAAGTACTAGATCAGCCCTTATTCTCTGAGCATTATCAGCACTGGTCTCATAGATTTTGTTTAAGGTAATACGAAGATCTTTTGGCTTAACATCTTCAATCTGAAAATTACCAATATGAGGAAATAGATGGTTCTCAAATTTTCTCAATCTCTTTTTCTTGGTTTCTTCATCTAAAGGCTTCTTAACAGCATACAAATCAAGCCAAGTTCTAGTGATGCTTTCTAGCGAGTAGTTTCTGCTTTGAGTGCTCTCTAGCTTTTCCAAGTACTCCTTCGGATCAATGCCTTCAGCTTGAAGAGTCAAATACTCTCGTCTTTTTTCACGAGCAAAAGCTAATTTACATTGAGGATAATTTCCAATCGTAACAACTACACGAGATCCCTGCTTATTCTTGTATTGGAAAATCCACGTCTTTGTCCCAGACTTCCTTATCCGAAGGTACAAACCATCACCATCGCATAATGTATAGTCTTTGGAATTGGGTTGAGAAGACTCAATTTGAGTCACAGTTAAAGGCTTAACTAACCGCGCCATACTTTTAGACATCCAGCTTTGTATTCTGGATGTTTATATGGATGTTTATTATTGAAGGCAAGAGCACAAAAAGGTACTAAAAAGGCACTATGTAAAAGCATGAAATATCACGCAAAGTGCACGTAAATCATTGATTTCCTTCAGGCAATAAAAAACCCCAAGTCTTAATAAGCTTGGGGTTTTTTAGAATTTTGGTCCCGAGGGTCGGACTCGAACCGACACATCATCTCTGATAGTGGATTTTGAATCCACCGCGTCTACCAATTTCACCACCTCGGGAAGGTGTTGAAACGTATAATAAACTGTTTCAAAAACTTGTCAACGCATGATGTTCTCATTTGATTAAAAATAAACCGTATAAGAATTTTTAGATGGATAATCCATCAATTTCAGCGTTAAAACCTAAAAAAGCTTATACTAAGCCAAATTTCATTATCCCCTTTTCAGATTTCTTAACATGCAACTTTCTGACTTTAACTTCAATCTCCCCGACGAACTCATTGCCCGCTATCCGCTTGAAACACGTAGTGCATCACGCCTGCTCCATCTCGACCTCAATGGCGAATATCACGACCATCATTTCACTGACATTTTAGACTTACTCAATGAAGGTGACTTATTGGTACTGAACGATACCAAAGTGATGAAAGCCCGCTTGAAAGGCAAACGCGCTACAGGCGGTGCAGTTGAAGTCTTGGTTGAACGTATTCTTGATCCAAAAACCGCACATTGCCACATTAAAGCCAGCAATACGCCTAAAGAAGGTGCGGAATTATTTATTGGTCCAGACGAAGTTAAAGTGACCGTTCAAGGCCGTCATGAAAACTTATTTGTTGTGGAATTTTCACAGCCTATTTTACAAGTTTTAGATTTATACGGCGCATTACCGATTCCGCCTTACTTTAACCGTGAAGCAGAAGCGATTGATACCGAACGTTACCAAACTGTTTTTAACGATCCGACCAAATTGGCTTCAGTTGCAGCACCAACAGCAAGCTTACATTTTGATGAAGCGCTACTCAAAAAATTGGCGGACAAAGGTGTAAATAAAACCTTTGTTACCTTGCATGTGGGTGCAGGTACATTCTTACCCGTACGTACCAATGACATTGAAAATCACATCATGCACAGTGAGTGGTGTGACGTATCAGAAGAATCTATGGCTTTAATCCGTGAGACAAAAGCACGTGGCAATAAAGTCATTGCTGTCGGTACTACAGCGACTCGTGCGACTGAAAGTGCCGCTCAAGCCAATGGCGGCGAACTCAAGGGCTGGACAGGTGATACGCAAATCTTTATCTACCCTGGTTATGAGTTCAAAGTGGTCGATCGTTTAATTACCAACTTCCATTTACCTGAGTCTACCCTGCTCATGTTAGTGTCAGCGTTGTCTAATCGAGACAATATTTTGAATGCCTATCACCATGCCGTCGACAGCCAATATCGCTTCTTTAGTTATGGCGATGCGATGTTAATTGATAACATTAACCACAAATAATCGAACGCTGAAATCATCCCTATGCCGATAGATTCTGTAAAGCACTCCATCCATATTCGTCGAAAAAAGAATGCTGTGGTTTTTCAGAATATCGCTCGGCTCTGGGATATAGGCCGAAACGCCAAAACACACCAAGAGCTCCTCGATGGACTGCATCCATGGAATGCTCCCATTACACTCAAATTTGAAAATTTACTGCCGCTGGCTTTAGCCGCACTGGGTATCGGATTCATGCTGTTTATTGTAATTCAGCCCGATCATGGCTGGGCACAGCTCTGCTTTGCTGCGGGATTGGTCATGGTGTTCTGGGCCTATATCAGCTATGAAAAAGATGACCCGCTCGAAGATGTTATTGCGTTTTTGGAAACCGAATGCATCGCAAAAAAATACCAACTGGCTTTTAACCGACAGCCTCAATACATTTCAATGCCGCTGAATAATCTGCAATTTATTGGCAATCTTAAACGTATGTTCCCCGTGTTTAAGCAAGGCAGCCTTTCGAATGATATTCAGACCTTCGCGAGCACCGTTTGGGAAGATGAAAATCAGCAACAGCATCAAGTCATGGTCTTTCAATATCACTATGTGAGTGAACTGAAGGTACGCGACAAAGACGGCGCTGAAGTCACGGTCAAAGAAATCCATAAAGACCTGTGGGGTGTATTCGTTTTTGATATTGGCATCCATGGGCTTGCCGTATCTGCAACAGGCAAAAACTTTGGCTATCCCTATAGTTTTCCTTGGCACAGCAGCGATATTCAAACCAATCAAAAATTAAAGTTTTATGGCGATAACCAAATGGAAATCACTAAATTACTCAGCCCGAGCTTTGTCCTCCGACTGGCGGATTTTTTTCAAAACCGTGAAGGTGATCTGCTATTTCATCCGAGCCACCGAATAATGTGCTATCTTGGCTCTACAGATTTATTTAAAGTCAGTAGTAAAGCAAAACGAATTCAGGATGTTTCGGCATTGCGTGGACATCTTAGAACCTTTAAATTAAACGCTTTAGAAAATTTGAAAAACGACTTAACGCAGTTTTTAAAATAGATTTCACTCAATAATGTTTTAAATTACGACCTTTTATCTTGAGGATAAAATTTTATGGGGCTTTTGATCTTTGTTTTAATCATCATTGCATTGGTGATTGGCGCAATCATGATTCGCAACAGTATTGTCCGACATCACAATGCAACCATTCGTGCATGGTCAGATGTAGCCAGCTATGAACGTCAAAAAATCAAAATTTTAGATGGATTACAGCCTTTGGTTGAGCAATATTCCAATTTTGAACAAGGGACTTTGGCAAAAGTCACTGAACTCCGTCAAAACATTATGAATTTGAACGTAAATAGTACCGATGTCAGCCAATTACAGCGTATCGAAGCCTTAAATCAAGATCTGATGCGCAGCCTGAATGTTGTGGTTGAAAACTATCCAGAGCTCAAAGCCAATGATATTTATCTGAAAATGATGAATGAAATTGAAGAACAAAACGAAAATGTCGGTGCGGCGATTACTATTTTTAACCGCAACGTTGAGTTGTTCAACAACCACATTCAAGTGTTTCCAAACAATATTATTAATACGCTATTGCTGAGTAAAAAAGCGGTTCGCCCTTTCCGCGATCAAGCTGTCAGCCAAAATTTTGATTATCGTCCGAACTTTTAAGTTCGGGCTTTAATGCACAAAAGTAAAAAAAATAATGATGAGGTGATCAAGCACCTCCAAAACTAGAAAGAAAAATAAAATATGCAAAATCAAATTAATGCACTAAAAAATGTGCTGATTCAGGCGTTTTTCAAACTCTATGAGCAGCACCAAGACGACCATATTTACGCATGTACGTTGGTGTTCAATCCCTATTTGTCCATGGACTATATCGCAGTCTCTACGCAGCGTAGTATTTTTGCCGAAGATGAAGATTCTGCTCAATATCTTGCAGCGCATGATCGATGGAATGTGTCGAAATGGCGCTATCGTAGCCTACCGGCTTTAAGTCAAGACTTGGCGCAGTTTAAACTGACATCTGTAAATGAAGTGGGCCATTTAAACCTTGATCCATCTTCTATAAAAAGTACGATAATGTCTGAATCGGCTAACCATCTTTCAATCTTGCTCAATGCCATACAACAAACAAAAATCGACTTGGTTCAGTCCTACGGCATAGAACTGGACAATATTCTGTTTTTTATCACGGTCCAGACACAGCCCGAAATAGAGATTTATTCAGCTCAAGTTTTAAATACTCCAAATACACAACTTGATGATTTTCTCAAATCCAAACAACCGCTCAAGCTCGACAGCTTACCCAAGCGTATGAAGCTATCTCAGTATGATAAAGACCTGTTGATTGATTTGGCTCAAATCGTTGAAATACAACCCTATAACTATTTACATGTAGCCAATGAAGTCTATCTTTTAAGCTTAGAAAAAAGCTATGCAAGCACGAACCCCTATATTCAAAAACTCATTGACAGCATCGTAGCCATGACATCGGACCCGAAAGGCACATTTGCGATGGAAAAAGAAGAAATTTTGCAGCGAATTAACCAGTTCTATTTTAATGCCAAGAGTTCAGATGAAACCTTGTCACAAGATGCAATCTATAAATTTACAGACTTAACACCCGACAAAGCTAGCGTTTAACCGCAGAATCAAGGAAAATAGAGCACTTTTAGCACTCTTACCATCAGCGAACTGTTTTTTCGCCTTGATCTGGACCTTGTATGAAGTTTGAAAAATTGGCGCAATCGGGCCGTGCTCGTCGCGGCCGTTTAACCCTTGAACATGGTGTTGTTGAAACACCTATGTTCATGCCTGTTGGTACTTACGGTACTGTAAAAGGCATGCTCCCACGTGACATTAAAGAAATTAAATCCCAAGTTATTTTGGGCAATACTTTCCATTTATATCTACGCCCAGGCCTAGATGTCATTCGTGAACATGGTGGTTTACACCAATTCATGAAATGGAATAACCCGATTTTGACAGATTCAGGCGGTTTCCAAGTCTTCAGCCTTGGCGCTATGCGCAAAATTAAAGAAGAGGGCGTGACTTTCCGCTCTCCGATTGATGGCTCTAAAGTCTTTTTATCTCCTGAAATTTCGATGGATATTCAGCACACGCTGAATTCAGACATCGTGATGATTTTTGATGAATGTACGCCTTATCCTGCGACACATGAAGAAGCGCAAAAATCACTGCAGCTTTCATTGCGTTGGGCGAAACGTTGTAAGACTCAACATCATGACGTGCTGAAAAACCGTAATGCACTATTTGGTATTATCCAAGGCGGCATGTATGAAGATTTACGTGATGAATCTTTAAATGGTCTCAAAGAAATTGATTTTGATGGTTATGCCATTGGTGGCTTGTCTGTTGGCGAACCTAAAGAAGAAATGATCAAAGTATTGGATTATCTTCCAGAGAAAATGCCTGCGGATAAACCACGTTACTTGATGGGTGTCGGTAAACCAGAAGATATCGTAGAAGCAGTTCGTCGCGGTGTCGATATGTTTGACTGTGTGATGCCAACTCGAAATGCACGTAATGGTCATTATTTTGTGACTGACGGTTTAGTGCGTATTCGCAATGCCAAATATCGTCATGATCAAAGTCCGCTTGACCCACATTGCGACTGCTATACCTGTACAAATTTCACCAAATCTTATCTCTTCCATCTTGAGAAATGCGGCGAAATGCTCGGTTCGATGCTCGGTACTATTCATAACTTACGTTATTACCTGCGTCTGACTGAAGCGATGCGTGATGCTCTCGATCATGGCACTTTTGATGAGTTTGTTGAAGACTTTTATCGTCGTCGCGGCATGGAAGTGCCACCTTGTCCTCAAGATTAATTCTTTCAGCATTTGCGCTGAAGAAAAAGACAAGGTAAATTGCTGAACAAGTCCAATTTATTTATCAAAGTATTGATAACCAGTTTTTTTAGTTTAGGAAAATGAAATGAGCCTTTTTATTTCTACTGCTCACGCGGCAGGTGAAGCTGCACAGCAACCGAGCATGATGGCAAACCTGTTGATGATTGCGGTATTTGTCGCAATCTTCTACTTCTTGATCTGGCGCCCTCAATCAAAACGTGCAAAAGAACATCGTGCACTAATTGAAAGCCTAGGTGTTGGTAGTGAAGTTGTTTTTGCGGGCGGTTTAATGGGTAAAATCACAAAAATCGAAGGTGATTTTGCAGTTGTTGAACTGAACCGTGGCGTAGAAGTAAAAGTACAACGCGCAAGTGTGATTTCAGTTCTGCCTGAAGGCACTCTAAATAACCTTTAATCAAAAAATAAGTCGTGCACCCGCACGGCTTTTTTCATTTTAAGAAGAAAACGAATGCGTTACCCAGCATGGAAATATCTACTGATTCTAGTGGTACTAGTCATCAGTACATTATATGCCCTGCCAAGTTTGTATCCTGATGAACCTGCTGTTCAAATTTCAGGTGCCAAAGCCGGTACCCAGATTGATCAAAGCATCGTACAAAAAGCAGAGCAGATTTTAAAATCTGAAAATATTGCCAGCCATGACAATAGCTTCACCAATAATGCCGCTTTATTACGTGTTGATTCGAGCGAACAACAATTAAAAGCAAAAGAAGCACTGCGTCGTGGGCTCGGTGAAAATTATGTCGTCGCACTGAACCTTGCGCCTACTACGCCAGAATGGCTACAAAAAATTGGTGCTAAACCAATGAAGCTAGGTCTGGATTTACGTGGTGGTGTACATTTCCTACTTGAAGTGGATATGGATAAAGCCATTTCACAACGTATGGAAACGTCTGCGGCTGACTTACGTCGCCAACTTCGCGACAATAAATTAAAATTCAATAGCTTATCTTTGAACAACAACACCATTACGATGCAATTTGCAAATAATGATGACCGTTCTGCAGCTATGGATTTCCTTCGTCGTAACGGCAATGAATATACTCAACAAGCGGTTGCAACAACTGATGGTTCGACTCTTCGTCTAAGCTACACAGATACACGTAAACAAGAAATTCAGTCTTATGCTGTCAACCAAAACTTAACGACTTTACGTAACCGTATTAACGAGTTAGGTGTAGCGGAAGCATTGGTGCAAACTCAAGGTAGCAACCGTATTGTGGTTGAATTACCGGGTGTACAAGATACTGCTGAAGCAAAACGTGTACTTGGTCGTACTGCAAACCTTGAGTTCCGCTTAGTTTCTGACTTAAATGATCAATATATCGATCCTTACACAGGACAAGCAAAAGGCTCATTACCGCCGGGTACAGAAGCTTTTGCTTATGAGTCTTTGGACAGCGGCCGTCAATTATTGCTTAACCGTAACCGTATCTTAACGGGTGAACGTGTACAAAACGCGTCATCAGGCTTTAGCCAAGATACAGGTGGTGCTGAAGTAAATATTACTTTGGACACTGCGGGCGGTAAGTTGATGTCTGAAGCTACTCGTAATGCTGTAGGCAAACGAATGGCTGTTTTGTTCATCGAGAACAAACAAAAAATTAGTTATGTTGCAGATCCTGCAACAGGTACACAAACTGAAGTTCGTACACCTTATACCGAATCTGTAGTCATCAATGCGGCAACGATTCAAGCTGTATTGGGTTCTCAGTTCCGTATTACCGGTCTAGATTCACCTCAAGAAGCATCTGAACTTGCATTGATGTTACGTGCAGGTGCTTTGGCAGCGCCAATGTACTTCGTTGAAGAACGTGTGATTGGTCCGAGTCTCGGTCAAGAAAACATTGACAAAGGCGTATTATCAACTCAAATCGGTTTCTTATTGGTTGCGATTTGGATGGTGGTCTTCTTCCGTGTGTTCGGCTTGATTGCCAACTTTGCACTCGTGGTTAACCTTGCCATGATTTTAACCATCATGTCTTGGATTGGCGCGTCCCTCACCCTTCCGGGTATTGCAGGTATCGTAATTACCATTGGTATGGCGGTCGATGCCAACGTACTGATCTGTGAGCGGATACGAGAGGAAATTAAATGGGGTGCCTCGCCGAAACAGGCGATTGTTGCGGGTTATGATCGTGCGTATAACACCATCTTTGACTCCAACTTAACCACATTCTTGGTTGCTTTCATTCTGTTCGCAATTGGTACAGGCCCAATTAAAGGCTTCGCGGTTACCCTAATGATTGGTATTGTCTGCTCAATGTTCACAGCAATTACTGTGACACGTGCAATCGTACAAATCATTTATGGTAAAAAACGTAACCTGAAGAAGTTGAGCATTTAGGAGATCGAAGATGACTGAAAATACTCAACCGAAACAATACGGCCGTCCGGACAACGAGCGCATTATTCCATTTATGAAGATTGCCAAACCGGCAGCCTTTATATCGATTATTTTAACGCTCGCAAGTATCTTTTTTATTTGCACCAAAGGTCTAAACCTCGGTTTGGACTTTACTGGCGGTGTGGCAGCAGAGTTGAACTATAGTCAACCAGTAAAATCTACCGATGTGAGCTCAGCGCTGACAAAAGCTGGTTTTAAAGATCCTGTAGTACAAACCTTAGGATCTGACCGCGACCTGATGGTTCGTATGCCAGTTCAAAAAGACATTGAAGCTGAAGACTTAACCAAAGCCATTACGACTGCTGCTCAATTGCCAGGCAATAAAGCAGAAGTACATAAAGTTGATGTGGTTGGTGGTCAAGTCGGTAATGAACTCTATGTGCGTTCTGCGGGCGCTGTAGGTCTTGCCCTACTGCTCATGCTGGTTTATGTCACTATTCGCTTTGAGTTCAAACTTGCAATGGGTGCTGTACTGTCTTTATTCCACGATATCGTGGTAACCATTGGTATCTTTGCCATGATGCAGTGGCCGTTTGACTTAACAGTTTTGGCTGCGCTACTCGCGATTATTGGTTTCTCGCTCAACGATAACATCGTTGTATCTGACCGTATTCGTGAAAACTTCCGTAAGATTCGCGGTGCTGAACCTCTTGAAGTTGTGAACAGTGCTTTGACTGAAACACTTCGCCGTACCATTCATACCTCAATGACACTATTACTGGTTGTTGTAGCGATGATGGTACTGGGCGGTGATGGTCTGAAATGGTTCTCTGTTGCAATGTTTGTTGGTGTATTTGTGGGTACATATTCATCAATCTACATTGGTACAGCCTTCGCGTTATGGCGTGGCCTGAACCGTCAAGACTTCATTGTACAAGTGAAGCCTGAATTTGAAGAAGAAGAGATTCCTTAAGCTTTTCGACTTATAGTTCAGATCAAAACCCATCTTCGGATGGGTTTTTTTATGCGACTACCTTAAATAAATGAGCTAGGCAAAATCGCAATAATAGAATCTAATTTTTCAATATCGGATTGCAGGAATTCCACCTGTCGTTTTTGGTCTAGACTTGCAAATTGCCACGTATCATCTGTTTGCTGTATCACGTTTAAAATTAAATTTAAGCCATTTCGCAAATATACACAGGCTAGATCCGATCTCTCTACCCCTCGCCGTTCATCACAGACCACAAGCCAACTCTCTTGTAATACAGGGGCATAATACGATGCTGTGATGCGAATCAAATACAGGTCTTGAGTGTTTTTAAATAATGCTGAATATTGAGATGAATCATTTGAAATCGGTTTTAAAGAAAATGCCTGTGTCTCAACCACCTGCATTTCAAAAAGGACCAAACTTGCTTGCTCCTCAGTGCACTTGTCTTGTTCTATAAACTGAACCTCATTATCTAAACTTCCCTTAATGAGTCCCAATTGTGACTCTAATTCACGTGCAAATTTCTCTCCAATCTGCCGATGACTATTTAATAATTGGGAAATTAAAGGAACCGCTAAGCCAAAATGTTCACACACAGCTTTACCATTTTTAAAGGGGCCTGTTGCAACCCAATGGTCAATGGCTTGTGTTAGATTCTGTCGACGCTTTTCAAAAAGCTCTGAAGGCAGCATAAGCATTCAATTTTATAATTTCTCTCCCCCAATATAATAAAAAACCCGCACGCAGCGGGTTTTTTATACAGCTTTATTTTTAGCTACCTTGTACCAATCGACGTGCGCTGATAATGCCCGGTTGTTGTTCTAGACGTGCCAACAGTTTCGACAACTGCGCCAAGCCCTTTACTTCAATCAACAGTTTCATATTGGCAATACCATCACTTTCGGAAATCGTATTCACCTGACGAATATTGATTTGGTCTGAGAAAATCACCTGAGTCAAATCTTTAAGCAAACCACGACGGTCATAAGCTTCCACCACGATTTGCACACTTTGACCACGAGTTGGCTGCATTTCCCAATCCGCTTCAACCGCACGTTCAGGCTCTTGCCCAATCATACGGATATAATCCGGACATCCGACCTTATGGATACTTACGCCACGATTCAGGGTGATATAACCAGCAATCGATTCACCATGCACAGGCTGACAACACTGAGCAATGTGTAGTTCTACATTGTCCAAACCATCAATCAAAATACCATGCGCCGAAAGCGTATGACTTGCACGTGGGTTCAAGGTTGGTTTTAACACCAGTTCAGGCTCATCCTGATCGAGGTGCATATGACGGTTAACCTGATTGATTAAAGCATGCAAGCTAATGTCACCACTCACCAAGCCAATCAAGATATCTTCACCCAATTTCACATTAAAATGATTGCAGTAATCATTCAAATCGATACTTTTCGGGTGAATCGCCAAACGTGACAATTCTTTATTCAGAATCTCACGTCCCACTTCCAAGTTTTTACTACGGTCTTGCTGACGGAACCAATGACGCAACTTATCACGTGCACGAGCCGTCTTGATATAACCCAGCGAGTTCACCAACCAATCTCGGTTCGGTTCACGATCTTTCTTGGTTAAAATCTCAACCTGTTCCCCAGTTTTAAGGGTATAGGTTAAAGGTACATAACGTTGGTTCACCCGTGCTGCATAGCACTTGTTGCCCACTTCAGTATGCACATGATAGGCAAAGTCGAGCACAGTCGAACCGCGTGGTAATTCTTTGATATCACCGTCACGACTAAACACATAGATTTTCTCAAAATCTTCAAACTCTTGGATTTGTTCGAAGTTTTCAGAATCTTCATCTTCTTTATGTGCGCTAGCATCATTTCGTTCTTGATAATGTTCAAGCACTGCACGCAAAGAATGTAAGCGATGATTAAATGAATAATCTGTGGTTTTAGAACCTTCTTTATAGTTAAAGTGTGAACATACCCCGAGTTCAGCTTCTTCATGCATATTATGCGTACGAATTTGCACTTCTAAAGATTTGTTCTCTGCAATCACGGCCGTATGCAGTGAGCGATAACCATTGGCTTTCGGGTTGGTAATATAATCATCGAACTGATGCGGAATATGACGCCAAATCTGATGGACGATCCCCAGTGTGTGATAACACTCAGGTACATTATCCACCAGAACACGAACCGCTCGAATGTCATAAAGCTGATCAAAGCTCAGGTTCTTACTCTTCATTTTTCGATAAATCGAATAAATGTGTTTCACCCGACCATTAATCTCGGCCTCAATGCCATGATCTAATAGTTCTTTACGCAACTTTTCTGTAACGAACTGAATATATTGTTCACGCTCTAAACGTTTTTCATTCAGTAAAGAGGCAATTTCTTTATAGCGTTCAGGTGCTAGATAACGGAAAGCGAGATCTTCAAGCTCCCACTTAAGCTGTGCAATTCCTAAACGGTGCGCGAGCGGCGAGTAAATGGTTAAAATTTCTCGTGCGACACGCTCTTGACGCTCTTTGGTTGAATGCGCTAACTCACGTAATGCATAGGTACGTTCAGAAAGTTTGATTAATACAACGCGAACATCTTCGGTCACCGAAATCAGCATTTTATAAATGCCGGTCAAATGTTCACGCTGGTTATTATTAAAATGATCTTCTAGACGTTTATTTTGCTCAATCAGGTCAGACAACTTACCCATGGCAAGCGTGCCTTTCACCAAAGCATGCACTTGATCGCCAAATTTGCTTTGGACTTCTTCTAAACTGGTTACGCCTTCACGAACACTTCGATACAGCATGGCTGCTGATAACGTATCTTCATCCGCATACAGATGAGCAAGAATATCCGCCATTTCAATACCGGTATAGAAGGTATTCGAGCGATGGTTGACCGTTGTTTCAAGTTCATTCTGTAAGGTCAGATGGGCAACTTCTTCGAGTTGCTTTAGAGGAGCCCCGTCAAACATGCCACTCACACGCTCTAGCCATTCAGCTAGATCATGCTGTGCTTGCTCGGCATGTTCTACAGTCGTTTCCTGTGACAACTCATTGAGACGTCCAGGTAATTGTTCACGTACTGTGACCATACCCTACTCCTAGTTTTCTACGCTTCATAACTTTTGATCGTTTATCTGATTTTCTTTTTCGAACAAAGCAATCGATTCGACATGCCCTGTATGGGTAAACATGTCCATGACACCCGCTTTTTTCAAACGGTAGCCTTGTTGTACCAGCATTCCAGCATCGCGTGCTAGTGTTGCAGGATTACATGACACATAAACGATTCTTTTTGCACCAAATTTGGGCACATAACGCATTATTTCTTCTGCACCAGATCGTGGTGGGTCTATCAATAATGCATCAAATCCTTGTTTTGCCCAAGAATGATGCGAAAAATCTTTTGTTAAATCTTGTGAATAAAATTTCAGTTGCGAAAGGCCATTGTTTTGTGCATTTTCTGCACCACGCTGAACCATTTCTTCACTCCCTTCAACTGCAATGACTTGACCCGTTGAACCCACACATTGAGCAAGTGGTAAAGAAAAGTTTCCTAAGCCACAAAACAGATCTAGAACTCGCTCACCTTGTTGTAACTGAAGCAATTCACATGCCAGTTTCACCATTTGCGGATTAATCGTGGAATTCACTTGCGTGAAGTCCTGAGGATTAAAGCCAAATTTCACAGCAAAGTCACTTAGACCATAGTGCAGACGCATCGGTGCATCGGGATGATCCACGCGATGTAAGCTGTCTGGCCCTTCAGGTTGTAAGTACAGTTGCCACTCTTTATGTAACGCAAATTTTACTAATTGGTTGACATCTTCCGCGCAAAGTTCCGCCGTATGACGAATCAGGAGAGCAATTTCTTGATCTCCCATGGCCAGTTCCATATGCCCAATATCTGCTTTACCTTGCAAACCTTGTAACAGTTGTTTGAGTGTGGTGATTGAGCCAAACTCACGATCCAACACCATACAACGGTCAATCGAAGTCAGTTTATTTGACTGGCTTTCACGAAAGCCGACCACGAGCTTATCTTTTGCAGGTAAGTAACGCACACCGATACGCGCTTTACGACGGTAATCTTCACGCAATGAACGTAAAGGAGCTAACCATTGATCAGGTTGTATCCCAGCAAAATGTTGCAAATGTGATTGTAAAACATCTTGTTTTAAACGAATTTGCTCGTCGGGATGAATATGCTGCATGCTACACCCACCACAGACCCCATAATGTGGGCAGGCCGGTTTAACCCGTAGAGCAGACTCTTCACTCAGTAATTCCAGACTGTCTGCTTCTTCGAGACGCTTAACGACATTAGTAATACGCGCACGCACCGTTTCACCCGGCAAGGCATAACGGATAAAGACTTTCTTACCGTGTTTTTCTGCAGGATGATCTGGATGCGTCCCAAAGTGCGCTATGCCTCGCCCCTCATGTGAAAGCGATTCAACCTGAAATGTATAAATGGGTTGTTGGGCTTTTTGGGGTTTGGCTTTGTGTTTCATGCGTACCTAATGTGTGGAAGATGGGAAATCAGATTGGGTGAATTCGGTACGTTGCGAGGTTTGCTGCCATACCAATAAAAAGTCAGCGTGTTGCGGCTGAGTTTGTAAATATTGAATCGTACTTTGAATCAAGTGCTGATGATCATTTAACAATAACTGTCCTTTCAGCAACAGCCAGCGTAAATAAATCAACCATGTATTGAGCACATCACCTTCACAGTAGCTGGTCAGTTCCATCCACTGTTGTTCACGCACATATTCAGGCACATGGTAGCCACCATCACCACGTTTACCGGGGAAACCAAGTAAATGTGCTGCATCGTCGAGCTTTTGAAAATGACGACCATGGAACATGGCCATGACATCCATCAAATCTACATGACGATGATGATAACGATTCTGGTAGTTATTATAGCGCTTTTGCGTATCAATCTCGCCCTGATCGAACAAACTTGGTGCAGATAGTCCGTGATACATGGCACGGAACAAAATCACAGGCAAATCAAACTGTGAACCGTTCCAACTGACCAAGGTCGGATGACGCTTTTCAAAAATAGAAACGAATTTTTTTAAAATTTCAGCTTCGCTATTGTCTTCACGGCTAAATGAAAACAACTTCATGCCCTTTTCATCAATCCATAGTCCAGAGATACAGACAATTTCATGCAAGGCCAAACGCTGAAAATCCGTGCCCGCCTCTTGGCGACGCAGTTTAGTCAGCGCAGCATCTAGATCCACCTCAGGCAGATCCAGTCCATACAAATGCGCACCTGACTTCAAATCTGTCAGTGTTTCGATATCAAAAATTAAAACAGGTAAACGCATAAGTACTCACCAGTGCCGATCGGCCACTGTAATTATTCAGGATCAACAACAGAGAATAGACCAGTAGACAAGTATCGGTCACCACGGTCACATACGATGCAAACAATCACGGCATCCGGATTTTCTTCAGCCAATTTAACTGAAGCCCATACCGCACCACCCGATGAGGTACCTGCACTGATACCTTCTGTACGTGCTAAACGACGAGCTGTTTTTTCCGCTTCAATTTGCGGAATATCCATAATGCGATCAACACGTGAAGGGTCAAAAATCGTAGGAAGATATTCTTGTGGCCAACGGCGAATACCGGCAATGTTTGAACCTTCAGACGGTTGTAAACCAACAATTTGAATATCCGGATTTTGTTCTTTTAAATATTTCGAAATCCCCATAATGGTCCCGGTGGTTCCCATTGAGCTGACGAAATGTGTAATTTTACCACCTGTTTGTTTCCAAATTTCAGGCCCAGTAGTAAGGTAATGTGCTTCCACATTGTCTGGGTTACCAAACTGGTTTAGGACTAAACCTTTGCCGTCTTTTTCCATTTGAAGGGCAAGATCACGTGCTTCTTCCATGTTTTCTGATTCGATCAGTTCAGCACCGTAGGCACGCATGGCATCTTTACGCTCTTGGCTAGAACTTGCGGGCATGATCAAAGTCATTTTATAGCCACGCATTGCTGCAACCATGGCTAAAGCAATCCCCGTATTTCCGCTCGTCGCTTCAATCAACGTATCACCCAGTTTAATCTGACCACGCTTTTCCGCTTGCATAATCATGTTATATGCAGGGCGATCTTTGACCGAACCCGCTGGGTTATTGCCTTCTAACTTGGCTAATACTGTTGCTTGAGTATGACTTGCCAGACGCTGTAAACGCACTAACGGCGTGTTGCCGACGTAATGGTCTAATAAAAAATCGTCTGCTTGAAAATCAGGGGTTGTATTACTCATTATTCACACCTATATCGAGGTGCGCCTATTGTATGAAAAAATGCCTTTGCCTGCACCCATTTGCCTCGCTTTTTCGCGAAAGTGATTAAAGCGCAATCAGTTTTAAATAATCCATGCTAATATTCGGGGCATAAGGAATAAACTGCTTAAACCATGTCAAATATCAACAAAAAGCTTTTTAAACGCCTACACTTAAATCATGCCTATGGTCAGTTGATTGCACTTATTTTTGTGCCGATCACCATTTTGGCCTGTGTCGGTGCGATGTTGGTAATAACAGAAACCTCCAATGCAGCCAAAGCACAACAAAGACAAATGGCTGTTGCGATTCTGACGCGCTATCAACCGACATCAGAATCGGCTATAGAGTTGCTCAACCATTATCCGTGGCAGTTTGATCAAGCTCGTAATGCCATGCAAAGCATGTTGAACGAAAAACATTTGATTCGTGCTGCGATTATAGATTTCAAAGGCAATAACCGCCTGAGCATTGGCTTTCAAGATCAAGCTATTTGGCCTGCTTTTGACAGTAAAGCATCTTTTATTGGACCAATTCCACATCAGGGTAACCATGTTTATGCCCTGAAAATTTCAGATTCAACCCAGACGCCGGCATGGTTAAGCATTGAACTGGATAATCAACCGCTGCAAATTGCCCGCTATCGCGTGTTAATCGTGTTGATTGCAACAGGTTTATTGACGCTCTTATTACTTTTGCTGTGTTTGAATTTCTATTCACGTCGTTGGATTGCACCAATGTACGAAATTCGTATGCAGTTACAACGTTTAAATGCCGACACCCTAGATCAGCACATGATCATTAACAGTACTGGAGAACTCCGGTTATTACAGCGTGATATTGCCAATGTGGTTAAACGCTTACATTTCAGTTTCTTAGAGCTACGTGAACATACCGAACAAACGGAAGATGACTTAAGACGCACGCTTGATACTTTAGAAGTGCAAAATATTACCTACCGTCAAGCTCGTGACCAAGCGATCCATGCCAATCAGTCGAAGTCGGTGTTCTTAGCCAATATTTCCCATGAACTGCGCACGCCACTTAACAGTATTGATGGCTTTATTCATCTTTTACTGCGCCAAGGCAACCTCAGTAATGAGCAAAATTTATATCTACAAACGATTCGTAAATCTTCAGCGCATTTATTGGCTTTAATTAATGACGTGCTTGATTTCTCCAAAATTGATGCCGGCAAACTAGAACTCGAAACTGCACAATTCGACTTAGAAGAAGCCGTCTTTGATGTGATGGATATGTTGTCGCCATTGGCAGCGCAAAAGCATATTGATATGACCTTCTACTATGCGGACAATGTGCCGAAATTTGTGGTTGGTGATGCCCTGCGCTTCAAGCAAATTTTGACCAACTTAATTTCAAATGCGATTAAGTTCACTCCAGATGGTGAAATTATTGTCCGTGTCCGTATGGAGCATGATGACATCGGTCAATGCCTGCTGCACTTTAGTGTCCAAGACAGTGGTATCGGCCTAAGCGGTACCGACCGTAAGAAACTGTTTGAATCCTTCTCGCAAGGTGATGCATCTGTTACCCGTCAATTTGGCGGTACAGGTTTAGGTCTTGCCATCTCCAAACAATTGGTCAGCCTGATGCATGGACAAATTGGTTTTGAAGATAACCAAGAACGTGCCCCAACAGAAAAAGGCTCAACCTTCTGGTTTACTGCGCGCTTTGTGGTCGATGATGAAATTGAAATTGTGCATCCACAATTTAGCAATCTCCAAGTCGTTTCCTACTTGGCACATCCAGCAACTGCCAATGTCCTACGTCATTATTTAGAAAATTATGATGTTGAACATATTGAAACGCAGTCAATCCTAGATTTATTTAGTCGCCTCAATCAGTTGCAAACCAATGAAAACACTTGGTTGATCGTCGACCATAGCGGCGACTCCGAAGCCTTACTGAAAGAAATTCGTCATCGTTATAGCGGTAACTTAGCGGTTTATGGCTACCAAATGATGCTTGATCCAAACATGTTGAACGAGTACCGTGCTCGCCCATTGCATCAACCACTCAGCCGTACAGCGCTGATTCAGTTGTTGAGTAATGAGCCGTGGTTTGATCAAGAGCAACATGAAGAATTTAATGGTCAAGGTCTGCATATTTTGGCAGTCGACGACCATTTACCCAACCTGATTGTACTTGAGGCCCTGCTCTCTGAGTTAAATGTGAAAACCACCAAGGCTTTGAGTGGACAAGAAGCCATTGAAATCATTCAAGCTCGCCAAGAGCAAGGTTTGGCGGCTTTTGACCTCATCTTTATGGATATTCAAATGCCTGTGATGTCAGGTGTAGACACCACGCGTGCCATTCGATCACTTGAGTCAACCTTTGAAAATCATAAGCGCCTTCCTATCATCGCTTTGACAGCACATGCGCTCTCGGATGAAAAACAAAAACTCCTACAAAGCGGTATGGATGACTATGTCACCAAGCCCATTCAAATGGATCAAATTATTCAAATCTTGACCCAATGGACTACCGATAACTTTAAGAAAGTACCGGTTTTAGAGCGCAGTTCAGTGATTGAAGCCCTAGAGCCGAGTATTTTAGATTGGCAACAAAGCTTGCAGTTGGCCGCGAATAAAGAAGACCTTGCAGTCGATTTACTAAAAATGCTCGTCGATAGCTTTGAGCAAGAAATCCATGAAATGGCACAGCTCATCGAAGATGAAGATTTTCCACAATTAGAGCATGTGTTACATCGGCTTTATGGTGCAACCCGCTATGTGGGCGCTCCGACCCTCCAAGAGGTTTCAGGTCAATTTGAGCAATTTGTATCGACCTTACGTAAGGAACGCCGTAAAGCAGATGAAGCTTTTGTTCAAGAAACCCTGAACCGTTTTGATGAGTTAAAAAATGTCATGGCGCAAGTTGAACACGCGGCTCAACAAATCTTAGCCAAACAAAATAATTAAGCACAGTCCGACTAAAGTCAGTGCCGTCCAGCTTCTGTTGTGACTGCACTGTCATGTATCCTATCAGGGTGCATGCTATGCTCGGGCGCAGAAACAACAAGAGTAATTACCATGGCTTTATTACGTGTAGAAAAAAATAATGGCATTGCAACGGTTTACTTAAACCGTCCAGAAAAACGTAATGCAATGAGCTTTGCATTGCTCAAAGAATTGGTCAGCACCGCTGAAAAATTAAAAAAAGATCGTAGCTTACGCTGTGTCATTTTAACCGGTGAAGCCAATGTATTTAGTGCTGGCATTGATTTGGCTGACCTAAATGATCCGAAAAATCGTGCCTATGCTGCATGGGAACTGTTAAAACCCGGTCAAAGTTTATTTCAAAAAGCCTTTCTGATTTGGCAGCAACTTCCTGTGCCGGTGATTGCCGCACTTGAAGGCTTTTGCTTTGGTGCAGGCATGCAACTTGCCTTGGCTGCCGATATCCGTATTGCCCACCCGAAAACGCAAATGTCGATTATGGAAAGTCGTTGGGGCTTAGTCCCTGATATGGGCTTAACCCGCTCACTCAAAGGTGTGATTGGACTGGATTTAGCCAAAGAATTAACCCTTACAGCACGTATTTTTGACGCAGAATATGCCAAGGATATTGGCTTAGTGACGCATTTAAATGTACAGCCTTTGCTTCAGGCACAGCAGTTAGCCGAAGAATTATCGCAACGTTCACCAGATGCCTTGGCAGCGGCAAAACAAGTGCTAGATGCTATGGAACATAGTCCAAAACGCTCTTTACGCTTAGAAAAAATCTGGCAATTTAAATTACTGCTCGGCAAAAACAGCCAATTGGCACGTAAAAAAGACAAGAACCCAGAGGTTCAGTTTTTACCACGCCAATATAAGTAAAATAGTCACACAGGATAGATTGAGTACAGCACATGGCGTTTGATCGTAATACAAAAATTGCATTTCTAGGTATGGGGCTGATGGGTAGCCGTATGGCCACGCGTCTCATTCAGGCAGGATTTGAAGTTGCGGTATGGAACAGAACTGCCGCTGCGTGTGATGAGTTGATTGCGATTGGCGCGACAGCGCTTCAATTGGACAAGATTGCCCATTATCCTGTGGTTTTATCTTGTCTCGCAGATGATGCTGCTGTTGCCGCGGTGTATGCAAGCATCGAAACCCATTTAGCGGCAGGACAAATTATTGTCGACTTCTCGAGTCTTTCTGTGAATCAATCCCATCAATTGGCTCAAGCTGCAAAGTTGAAACAAGTCACTTGGATTGACTCTCCTGTTTCGGGGGGCACAACAGGTGCTGAACAAGGCACTTTGGTCATCTTTGCCGGTGGTGATGCTCAAACGATTCAAGATTTGAGTCTGATTTACAATGTTTTATCTCAACGTGTTACCCGCATGGGCGACTCAGGTACAGGTCAAGCCACCAAAATTTGTAATCAGCTGATCGTTGCTGCCAATAGTACGTTAATCGCCGAAGCCGTTGCATTGGCCGAGAAATCAGGTGTAGACACCACGTTATTAGCACCAGCGCTTGCCGGTGGTTTTGCAGACTCAAAACCTTTTCAGATTTTAACTCCACGTATGGCCTCGCATCAGTTCGAACCCGTGCAATGGAAAGTTCAAACTTTATCTAAAGACCTGAATAATGCAGTCCAACTGGCCGCCGAGTTTGAGTTAAGCATCCCTGTTGCCAGCCTTGCTTTATCGCAACTCAAAGCCCATCAGGACAATGGTTTTGCAGAAAAAGATTTAGCCACCATCATTCAACATGTCGAACAAAACTAACGACTTTCACTTTAGAAGTAAATTGCTTCAAGGACGATATACATGACTCAGCTCGCGGTTAATTTATCCATGATTTTTACCGAAGTGCCGTTGTTAGAGCGTTTTGCTTTGGCTCGTGAACATGGTTTTAAGCATGTAGAAATTCAGTTTCCGTATGAGCTGAGTATTGAGCAAATCCAAACCCAGCTCACTATCAATGATTTAAGCCTGTGTTTAATTAATGTCCCTGCGGGTGATTTGATGCAAGGCGGCGATGGTCTTGCGGGAGTTCCGGGGCGTGAAAATCAATTTCATCAGGCCTTAGAGCAATGTATTCGCTATGCCACTGCGTTAAATGTACCGAGTGTCAATATTTTAGCCGGCAAACAGCCACAAGATGCAGACTTACTCCCATGTTTAAATACCTTGTCGAGCAACCTTAAACTGGCATGCCACATGTTGTCCGAACATCATATTCAACCGGTATTTGAAATGATTAATGGCACTGATATGCCGCGCTTTTTGGTGCAAAATATTGCCCAAGCTCAGGAAATGCTTGAAGCTGTACAACACTCTACTTTGAAGATGCAATATGACTGCTACCACATGGCGATGATGGGTGAAGATATTCTCAGTACTTTGGCAGAAAATATTCAGGATATCGGTCACATACAGTTTGCTGACTGTCCGGGGCGACATGAACCTGACTCAGCGCAGATTCCATTTGCAGAGATTTTTAAATGGTTAGATCAAAGCCAATATACAGGTTACATCGCGGCTGAATACCGACCACGAAGCAACTCATCACATTCTTTTGCGTGGAAAGACAAATACTTCCCTCATTTAGCTAATGGTCAATGACGTGTTGATTTGAAATTCAGCAACAAAACCGCTATATTAGACCATGTAAAATTGTCAGGAAATCATACCCTCTATGAATTTAGAACCATCGCCCAGCGCTTCTAATTCTCTCGATCTCGCAAAATCAACGCAAATCAAAGACGTACAAGCTTGCTTAGCTGTTGTACGTGAAGCACTTGAAGATGTAAAAGCCAAAGATATTATTGAACTTGATATCAGCACTATCAGCAACGTAGCAGATGCGATTGTTATTGCGAGCGGTACTTCAACTCGTCACATTAAGTCTCTTGCAGACAACGTGGCAGAAGAAGCACGTAAAGCTGGATTCCGCCCTATCGGTGTTGAAGGCGAACGTGATGCAGAATGGATCCTGATTGATCTCGGTTTTGTAGTGGTACATGTGATGTTACCTACAGCACGTAAATTCTATGATTTAGAAAGCTTATGGCGTACAGCTCCAGAAACTGTAGCTTAAGCTTCCAGAAAAAAGCGACCTAATTAGGTCGCTTTTTTTATCCCTTGATTTTATACACCAAGGACTATCAGCTTCATGGTGTTTCCCCCCGGCACTAAACCAGTTGATGTAAATCCACCTCAGGATAATTGGCTTTAATTTTCAGCTTGGTTTGTGCATAAACTTGGTCTGCACGCATCGGGCCATAAAAGTCACAATACACTTCATAAATGCTCGTTAAAACTTTGGCATAACTGGTCAAGGGCAAAAACTCGACAAAACTCGCCGTATTTATTTGTGCATTTGCCGCAATTGCCAGCCCGATTTCTTCTAATTGCTCAATCACATCTTGGGTGAAATCAGCCTGATCTGTAGATTTCACCGTCAGCATGACTGACTCGATAAAGCCTAAAAAAGCTTCGCTAATGGTCTCTGCAATGAGCTCGTCTTCTTGCACCTGCTCCTGTGGTTTTTCAGCACGTAACAGTTCCTGCTTTTCTAAGGTAGATAACTCATACAAAACTTGCTTCAGCATATCTTTACGATAAAAGCGAAGCTCCTCTGTGGTACAGATATCATTTAAGAAGCGATTTAAGACAAATGACGGTTTCATGCTGTACTGCTGTTCCCAGTGCCGTAGCGCACTGTCGAGTAAAGTCCCATGAATAAATTGTTGTAAGCCTTTTTCTAAAGCTTCGCGGCGTTGTGCTAAATTCAACAGTTCGGTGCTCATTGCTTTACTCCTATTAATGACGTTTGGTCATATCATCCGTTTCAAAAGTCACATCTTTTTGAAACTCGGGATAAGACAATTCAGCATGCTCGGTATAGTCCAAACCACGTTGTTCATGTTGCTTACTCACCCGTAAGCCACCCAACAATTTATCTAAGACCTTAAATACAATGAACGCAACGCCAAAGCCCCATAAAAAGGCTGCAATCACTCCAAGCCCTTGTATCGCGATGACATCGCCATTAAACATATTATTTTCAAGGAAGATCCCTGCAGCCAATGTTCCCCATGCGCCACAGAATCCATGCACGGTCACCGCATCAACCACATCATCCAGTTTCATTTTTTCCATGAGCATTGGTAGGAAGGTCACCATCACACCTGCACATAAACCGGTGATGACCGCATACAGTGGAGACATCGTTGCACAGCCTGCCGTAATGGCAACCAAGCCACCCAGTGAGGCATTGATCGTACTGCGGATCAAAATGGCTTTAGATCGGATGAGACAGAGCAACATATATGCAACCACGGCAGCACACGCCGCAAGATGCGTATTTAAAGCAATACGTCCTACGCTGACATTGGCATTAATGGTCGAGCCTGCATTAAAACCAAACCATGCTAACCATAAAATAAAACCGCCTAATGCTACCAAAGGTAAGTTATGCCCTGGTAAATAATGGCTTTGCCCATTGCGTCCAAATCGACCCAAACGTGGTCCCAATACAATGATGCCAGCCAAGGCAACCCAGCCGCCCATTGAATGCACCACGGTCGAACCTGCAAAATCGATAAACCCGAGTGCTTTTAACCAACCGTCTCCGCCAAATAAACTGCCCCATGCCCAACTACCAAAGACAGGATAAATCAGACCTGAGACAACGGCCGCACTCACCACATAAGCGACAAAATGAATCCGCTCTGCCATTGCACCACTGGCAATGGTGGTTGCCGTTGCAGCAAACATCATTTGGAAAAATAGAAGGTTCCAGTGCCAATCATCCAGTTGATCGGGTGCAAAATGACTGAAGCCAAACCAGCCCGTGGTATTGACCCCAAACATCAGACCAAAACCCACCAACCAAAACACCAGACCACCCAAGCAGGCATCCATGTAGTTTTTCATGAGTACATTCACGGTATTTTTACTGCGAACTGAACCACTTTCGATCATGGCAAATCCGGCTTGCATAAAGAACACCAAGATACCGCCCAGTACCACCCAAATACTGTCGAGCGAGATACGAATTTCTTGAATATTACTGGCGATTTGCGGGTCAACTGCCCATGCAGTCGATGTCAGGACACTCAGAAACAGTGCCATCAAGTATGTTTTTTTCATGATTATTCCCCCAAGAATAACCATGCTGTGCAAAAAGAATACCAAATTTCAGACAATTAATTATTTTTCAATGCATTGCGTCACAAAACCAGTTCGCGACAATATTTTGAATCACTGAGATCGAATTTAATGGAACAAAACAGCTCATCGATCTGTACCTTGGTTTCAAAACACGCATCAATTTGATTCAAGCACCTGATGCGCTAAATATTTGTGCACTTTTAGTGTGAAGCATTCATTAATCAAAAGCCAAGAAAATAAAAGCGAAGAAAACAAAAAACCACCCGAAGGTGGTTTAAATCTTCCTCAATCCCGCTTTATCACAGCGGGACTTTGGCAATATGGATTAATGACCACCGCCATTAATGGCTTTTGTCATATCTTCCACAACTTTCTTCGCATCACCGAAGATCATCATCGTTTTATCGTTATAGAACAAGTCATTGTCTAGACCTGCGTAGCCTGTAGCCATAGAGCGTTTGATCACCATAATGGTACGTGCTTTATGCGCTTCAAGGATTGGCATACCGTAAATTGGAGAACTTGGATCGTCTTTTGCCGCTGGGTTCACAACGTCATTCGCACCAATCACGAGTACTACATCTGTTGCAGGGAAGTCAGAGTTGATCTCGTCCATTTCAAGAATGTCTTCATATGCAACGTCAGCTTCAGCTAAAAGTACGTTCATGTGGCCCGGCATACGACCTGCCACAGGGTGAATCGCAAAACGAACTTTTACACCTTGCTCTTTTAAGATTTCACACAATTCTTTCACGGCATTTTGTGCACGACCTTGCGCCATACCATAACCCGGTACGATCACAACGCTATCCGCATTTGACATCAAGAAGCCAGCATCGTCTGCAGAACCTGAACGGTGATTACGCTGTGCTTTTTCACCATTATCCGCCGCCGCTACTGCTGTACCACCCATTGCACCACCAAACAAGACGTTGATGATTGAACGGTTCATGGCTTTACACATGATGTAAGACAGAATCGCACCCGATGAACCAACCAGTGAACCTGCAACAATCAGCATGTTGTTTTCAAGCGTGAAACCAATCCCTGCTGCAGCCCAACCTGAGAACGAGTTCAGTAGCGATACCACCACTGGCATATCACCACCGCCTACTGGCGCAATCCATACCCAACCAAATGCAAGTGCAAGAACAGTCATTGCCCAGAAAGCATTCATGTTGCCTGTAGTGAAGAAGTAGATACCACACGCCAACATCGCAAGGAAAATTAAGGCTTGAACAGGTTTTACCCATCCACCTGAAATGGTTTTTGCCCATTTCTTCGCAGCCAATTTACCGTAAGCAAATACCGATGCTGTGAAGGTAATCGCACCAACGAAACAGCCTACAAACAATTCAAATAAATGAACTTTGCTCATATGAGCATGTTCTACACCCGCAGCTGTTAATACCGCTTCATTTCCTGCGAATGCCGCAGTCAATTGGTTGTTATGTAGAATTGCAGCGATCGCAATCAGTACCGCAGCCAAACCGACCAATGAGTGCATCAGTGCCACAGTTTCAGGCATTTGCGTCATCGGAACTGTTTTTGCACGTGCAATACCTACGACTGCACCCAACACCATTGCACCCACAATCATCCAAATCACGGGATGATCTGCAACAAAGAATGTAGTAATTACAGCAATTGCCATTGCGATCATGCCGTAACGGTTACCCTGAATCGCAGTTTTCGGACCAGACAAACCACGCAACGTTAAGATAAAAAGAACGGCACCAATCAGGTAGAACCAATCCGCATATTCTTTAATGAATTCCATGGATTAACCCTCTTTTTTCTTTTGCTTAGGTTTGAACATTTCAAGCATACGTGCAGTCACCGCAAAGCCACCAAAAATATTGATACTTGCAAGGAAAACGGCAATCGCACCTAAAATACTTACCACGTTAATGCTTTGGAACTGTACGCTTGCATCCACAATACCTGGGATACCAACGGTTTGAATCATCGCACCAACGATAATGATCGATGACAAAGCATTGGTTACAGCCATTAATGGTGTGTGTAGTGCAGGTGTTACCCCCCAAACCACGTAGTAACCAACAAAGATTGCCAAGACAAAAATAGTAATCGTTTCAACCATGATGATTCTCCTTAACCACGTTTCAGCAGCACTTGGCCGCCATGAGTGACAAGTAGTGCTTTTTGAATTTCTTCTTCAGGGTTAATCGCGAAGTTCTTTTCGCTATCAAACATGGTTTCAATGAAATTCAAAACGTTACGTGCGTAAAGTGCCGACGCTTCAGTCGAAACTGTTGAAGGAATATTTGGAATACCAAGAATTTTCACGCCATTGGCAGTCACGACATTTTCGCCGCAGACAGAACCTTCAACGTTACCGCCAGTTTCAACCGCCATATCTAGAATGATTGAGCCCGGTTTCATTTTGGCAACAGTTTCTGCTTTGATTAAACGTGGTGCGTCACGACCCG
Organism: Acinetobacter sp. YH12096; assembly: GCF_013419215.1. Lineage (NCBI taxonomy): Bacteria > Pseudomonadati > Pseudomonadota > Gammaproteobacteria > Moraxellales > Moraxellaceae > Acinetobacter > Acinetobacter sp. YH12096. Next base: position 29,982 of record NZ_VPAM01000025.1, read on the forward strand.
GCAATAATGCAGTCGTAATCACGATGTCAGCATTCGATACGGCTTTATCAACAATAATCGCTTGGTCACGAATGTAGTCTTCACCCGGCATCCAGCCATAACCATTTTTCGCAGCATCAGCTGCTTTTTGTTGCTCTTCTGGTGACATTGGTACGTCTAACCATTTACCACCCAAAGATTCAACTTGGTCACGTGCTGTAGGACGTAAGTCAGTTGCTTCAACTACGGCACCTAAACGTTTCGCTGTTGCAATGGCTTGTAAGCCTGCAACACCTACGCCCATGATCACAACACGTGCAGGTTTTACTGTACCTGCTGCTGTCATCAACATTGGGAACATCCGTTGATATTCTGCCGCAGCCAAAAGCACAGATTTATAACCTGAAAGGTTGGCTTGAGATGAAAGTACGTCCATGTTTTGCGCACGAGATAAGGTCCGTGGCAAAAGTTCCAATGCAAATGCAGACACGTTTTGTGACGCAAATTGGTCAAGTTCGGTGTTGCGGTAAGGGTCAAACATCCCCACAACGGTGGTACCCGCTGTGAGTTTTTGAATTTCGTCACCTTTAGGTGCACGAACTTTCAAAATCATTTGACTACCGGTATAGGCATCATCCGTAATTTTGGCACCAACTTGTTCATAGGCGCTATCGATGTAAGCAGCGTTTACCCCTGCTCCACGTTCAATAACGACGCTATGACCAGCGCTGATCAACTTCTTTACTGTTTCAGGCGTCGCAGCGACGCGATTTTCACCGACAACAGTTTCGGCTGGAATTCCGATCTGCATGAGCGTTCCTCAAGCTAATTTTTCTTAAGTAAACATCGCAATCCGCGATGTCTCCCCTCAGGATGTGTTTTTGTACAATTTTTGGATTCTAATTGAACTTTTTTAAAATACTACCCAATATTTATTTAATAAATGCCCATATTTTGAACTCATGATTCATGAAAAGAATGATGCGATATTTCATTTATTCAGTTTTATTTGTCGATTTATTACTCATTTTTATTCTACTTATAACTTTTTAATATTACTTAAGACTCAAAACATAAATAATTTAGTCGGTTTTAGCGCGTATTGTTTCAGCGCGTTGATCATTGTGACATTTTCATTCGACAACTAATGATTCGAACTTGTCGTTACAAATCGACTTAAGTCAGGTAAAGCCAGTCGTTCATTCAAACTGCATCAGCTCGTTGACTCATTTGACAGTTTTGACGTGCTGACTGGTATTGAAAACTGACTTTTTTCTACCACAGTCTAGTCAAATCGGTCAGCTTGAATATTCGATGAATTTTTGCGCACGTTTCGGGTTTATCGAAGTCTTGCCCTCCCCACCTGATGCTTCGCCTTAAGTCTTAGAATTGACTTTTTTAGCTAAAAAAATAATTTTTTGAATATTTAGCATCATGATATCGCTACTGACTTTCTATCCCTAAAAAACACTATTGCACCATTTGTGTGCAATTTTCACCTTAAATGTTTCAGCCTGATATATTTGATCTGCCGAGTCATGTTGAGATTTAAAAAATTTAAAAACAAATTGGTCATTTCTTCCGCTGTTTTTCATGTTTGATCTAGCAATGCCTTATGCATAAAGGAATAAGTACTATTCTTTTTTTGCATTTTTACTCGCACGATGCATTTTTTATAATCAAAATGACAGTTCGAATTCATTAGATCTGTGCTGTCGAATTTATTCAGTCGTCATGAGGCACACCTTAACTTATGTCAAGAAACCTTAGTCCGCACTTCATCGGTGCAATTTTTGCGCTGATTGCTGCCTTCTTGTTTAGTACCAAAGCGATTTTTATTAAGCAAACCTATGCACTTTCTCCTCTTGTCGATGCCACAGTCCTCATGGCTTTACGCATGATGAGTGCATTGCCGTTTTTCTTAATCATTGCATGGCTAAGTCGACGTTCCTATCAAACGATTCAACGAAAAGATTGGGTACTTTTGCTCATTTCCGGTTTAATCGGCTATTACTTTTCAAGCTGGCTCGACTTCCGTGGCTTGATGTATATCAGTGCTTCGCTTGAACGGATTATTCTTTTTCTATATCCCACATTAACCGTACTGGCTTCCGCTGTTTTATTCAAAAAGCCCCTGAGTTTTAAAACTATTCTTGCCCTGATTTTAAGTTATGGCGGGACAGTTTTAGTGATGCTACAAGAACAAAGTGCCACACCACATGATCAGTATTTTTGGCTCGGATGTAGTTTGGTTTTTGCCAGTGCCGTGTTATTTGCGATTTATTTATTACTCACGCCAGGCCTCATGCAAAAGTTTGGTTCTTTACACTTTACCGGTCTAGCCCTGAGCATTGCCTGCGTTGGGACGATTATTCATTTTCTATTTGCAACACCGCAGCCCATTGCCTTGCTTCAACAACTTCCGAGTCAAGTCTGGCTATATGGTTTAGCGCTCGGAATATTAGTAACCGTGCTTCCAACCATTTTGATGATGCAAAGTATCATCCGACTGGGAGCTGCACAATCGGCCATGATTGCCTCTATCGGGCCCATTTTAACGATTTTACTGGCCGTCGCGTTATTGAATGAACATTTAAACCTATGGCAATGGGTCGGTTGCGGTCTGAATATGCTGGGTGTCTTGATGATCACGCTATCTAAAAAATAAATTGGCCAGCTAATTTATTTAAATCACCCAACCTTGAATATATTTAACAATACTAGTGACTGCAAATCAATTTAAGCATCCATACTTAGAGAGCTGCTGTTAGGTTTTTTTTAGCTTTGATTATTTTTAATCTAAATATCATCCTCAATGCAGTCTGACGTAATATTTTTTAAGCTCATTAGCATCTGCTGAAAATGCGCCCCAGCAGAATCATGTCCCAACTGGTCATTTGGATTGCGTAGTGGACATTGCTTAAGTGAAAGACAACCACAGCCGATACATTGATCCAACTGTAGGCGAAGCTGCAATAAATGCATAATCTGCTGATCCAGCTGCTGTTGCCAGCACTGCGACATCTTTTGCCAATCAGCTTTAGATGCTGCCTTATGCTTTGGCAATACCTCAAAAGCAGCATGCACATGCTGTAAGCTGATGCCCACTTGCTGCGCTATTTTAATAATCGCCACACGGCGGAGCATCAAGCGCGGATAGCGACGCTGATTGCCTGAACTCCGTGTACTCCAAATCAAGTCTTTATCTTCATAAAAGCGTAGTGCACTGACATTCACACCACTTCTAGCAGCTAACTCCCCAATATTCAGCCAAGGTTTTCCACTTTCTACTTCCTGTATTTGATCATCCTGCATTTTATTCTTGACCTCAAGTTAACTTGAACTTTGATACTAGCAAAATTCTCATCCCATGAAGTAAAAATATGCCAATCAATTACACTCACCCTCCAGCATCGCTCATGCAATTTTTAAACCCAAAGACGCTTTATAATCCTCAGCCATATGGGTATAGTCACGTGGCAGTCATTCAGCAGCCATGTAAAATAGTGCATATTTCTGGTCAAGGCGGAGAAAATATACACGGCCAATTATCGATGCTTTTTGAATTGCAGCTGCAGCAAGCCTTTTTTAACCTTCAGCTTGCATTGCAAGCAGCACAAGCTCAGCTTCATGAAATTGCCGCACTGAGAATTTTAATCACTGATTACAATCCACAAAAACATCAACAGCTAATTCAATGTATGCAGCAGTATTGGGAAAATCAGGTATATCCTGCATGCACTTTAATTCCAGTTCCTTGTCTAGCCTTAGCTGATATGCAAATTGAAATTGAAGCAACAGCATATTGCTATGAAAGCAATGGAAAGAATTAATATGAAGTCACCTATTGATATCAGCCAAAATAAAGTACTACTCATTCTCATGGCAATAGCCTGCGGTCTGTGTGCAGGGGCAAACTATTATTGCCAGCCTTTAATCAATTCGATTCAGCAATCTTTTCATGTGCCTCAATCTCAGGTCGCACTTACAGTCACCTTTGCGCAAATTTCTTATGCTTTGGGTCTACTGTTTATTGTGCCGATTGGCGATATTGTGAATAAAGCCAAATTTATTCCATTACTCATGCTTGGTGCGACTGTCGGTTTAGCCCTCTGTGCTTTTTCGACCAATCTATACATGCTTTGGGCAGGAACCATTATCACGGGGCTATTTTCAGTGGCTGCTCAGGTTCTTATCCCTTTGGTCACGGTTGCGATTCGACCTGAAAAAATTGGGGCAGTTGTTGGCTTTTTAATGAGTGGGTTATTGGTCGGCATTCTGTTATCAACCAGTCTCTCTGGCTTATTGTCCTATCTGTTTCATTGGAAATCGATTTATATCCTCAGTGCTCTCTTGATGTTGGTGTTAGCCGTCTTACTCAAAAAGCGTTTGCCTGTGGTCAGCATCACACGGATGCCCTACAGCCAAGTTTTCCAATCCATGGGCGCATTACTCAAACATGAGCCACGATTAATTTTCCGTTCTCTGATTGGGGGCTGTGTCTTTGCCGCGATGAGTATGCTGTTTTCCACCATCGCCATGTTACTGACTGAGCCACCTTTTCATTTGGCAGATGTTTGGGTCGGTATTGTAACGTTAGTTGGTGTGTTTGGTGCCCTATCAACACAATGGATTGGGCGTTGGGCGGATTTGGGTTTCAACCGAAAATTAACCTGGCTCGGTTGTAGCATCTTAGCCCTCAGTTGGGGACTGCTGTATATGGGTGGAAGCTCCCTCGCCTTTTATATTTTGGGCTATGGTCTAATCAACCTCGGTTTGGCAATGGTGCATAGCTGTAATCAAAATATTATTTTCCAACTCAACCCGATTGCACGATCTCGAATTAATTCAATTTACATGACTTTTTATTTTGTCGGTGGTGCATGTGGCTCAGCTTTGGGCGTATTTGCATGGCATCATGGCGGCTGGACCACCACCTGCATGACAGGGATTGCCTTAGTCATTGTTGCTGGATTTTTTGTCTTGATCGATCAACTCTATACTGCGCGTCAACTAAAATATCCACAATGAAATGTATGGATCATTACTCTAAAGCCACATTACTGTGGCTTTAGTTTTTTTAAAATTAACTAACCTGCACTACGGGATAAAAGGGTTTGCCTAAATCCAAGGTTTCTGCATTTTCCAAAAGAATCACCATAAATACTGGTAAGAGTGCCAACAGTATTGTGCAGCCATCTTGAAGTTGTTTCCGATTGACCGAACTTTTATAGGTCGCGCCGCCATGAACCATTTGATTGCGTAGCGTATACATGCGATTGAACAGCACCATTAAAATATCAACGGAATCTTTTTCTTTAAGCGCGTGCAGTACTTTTTGTTTTTCATGCGCCAAGCCCTCTTTGCATGCGTCATGGCTAATTTTTTGATTTTGATAATCCCAAAATCCCTGATAAACATAGGGATTATCCAAAAACAACCGTATCGGCTGACTAAAACGTTCCCATAAAATATTGTAGATTTTATGCTCTGCATCCTTTTGGCAGATCACATATAAAAACTGCCTTAAGCTTTGCTTGTCCTGCGCAATCTGTAAGTCTTGCGCATATATTGCGTTGAAGGACACCCACAAACTTATAAATTGCAAATCGAGATCATCTTGAAGATCAATTGACTTTTTCAGCCAACTTAAACCTCGATGAATGCGTAAATTAAATTGGTCGGTATGTTCCGACTTTTTACTTTTAAATATTTCTTCAAGTAGCATCATGCCTGCTAAATTCCAATGGATAATTCGTTTATTTTTCTACCATTTGAACTTAGCGCAATTGTTTACCGGCATGCAATCAAAATATCTCTGTATTCAACTATTTGGTCTCATCTTGTGTGAGATAGGTATAACGTTCTAAAAGACCATTTTCATCAAAAATCAATTCATAAGACATTTTCTTTCCATTAAAAACGGATTCGGCAGGTGTTCCGAAAAGCTCCCATAAACCCACAGTCGCCACATCTGCCGCACCATGCCAAAACGCACGCCCCACTTTACTGGCAGTCGAATAACCTTGAGTAAAAGTATAAATTTCATGGCGTTTGCCATTTTTATATTCAGAGGTGATCGGTGCGCCAAATTCAGCAATCACCAAGTTACGAGACAGCCCTTGTTGAATCATTTCGGTATTTTTCTTGCTTGGCTGCTTGCTTACCATGACAACTGAACAGCCTGTTGTGCCTGACAATGTGAAAACTAAAGCTAATCCTAAGCAGGTTTTTTTTCATCATGTGGTATTCCCCCAAATTCTTCAAATTTCTATTTTTAATTTTTGATTTTCATCTGCTGTTGATCTTAATTGTTTCTTTCATCTTTTTCATTTTTTTATACGACTATTCGTCTGATTTTAGAATGATTAGCGCTTGAAAGAGTCACCTTTATGAAGGTTTTAGACTGAATAATACTTTCAGTAAATTATTGTTCTGCTTGTGGCGTTGTCGGTGGAACAAACCAGTTTTTCCAAGAACTACTGTGCCGAGTTTCAATTGCAACGGTAGGGATGAGCTCTTGCTTCAGCATTTTTTCTTGACCGACGGCTTTCGCCAACCGCGCTTTGACCGAGTGTATACACTCACGGTCTTCAAACTCACAGCGGTCAAGGTTGGAGCCACCACAGGGTCCATTGGCTAATCCTTTGGGACAAGTTTCAGGACAAATATATAAGGTTTCACCTAAACGACATTGTCCGCAATTTTCACAGCCCACGATGCCATGTTTACTGATAAATTCTGTTTTCAGCAAGGCCGCATCAACTTTCGGTTTTTGCCATAATTTGGCCGCAAAAATATAAGATCCCGCTCCTTTGGCCAGTTTTGAACTAAAAAATAACTCATGCATGATATGCATACTTTTATATTTCAAAACTTGTTCAACTGGAGCCTTATGGTTATTTGCGCCCGTTGGTTGGAAGTTCACCTCAACACTAGAACGCCAAAGCATTTTCCATTTTGCTAAACACTGTTCAAACGTTAATGTGGCAAATTGCAAAATTGCTTTTTGCAACTTCTCTTGTTCTTCCGCTTTATGACAGGCCGATAAATGAACCCCTGCATAGCCCAATTGCTGACACATTAAAATTTGTAAGGCACAGCGAGCATAGACATTTTGTTCAGCTTGTATGGCATCAGTTTGCTGTTCTTGTTGCAAAAAATTTAATACATCTGCTGAAAGCACGATGCCTGCGACTTTTTGCTTGGCCATATAGCGGGCACGGGCAAATGTCAGCGGCATGACACAAGCCAATACAGGCACACGTGGATAATATTGCTGCATATAGCGTTGGTAACTGCTCAACACATCCATGTCAAAGCCCAACTGTGTAATCACATAGTCAGCGCCAGCTTGAATTTTTTTATTCAGTTTAAAATACTGCGCATCCTTTTCTGCTTCTGCATATTTAAAAGGATTAAACGCCACCCCTAAATAAAACCCGTCAAAGTCTTTGGCTGCCATGACTTGATTGACCGACTCTAAATAACGACTCCGTAAACTCGGATCATTTGCCCCATCCTGATGCTGCTTGAGTTTATCACCACTGAGCAAAAGTAAATTCTCTACCCCGTGCTGCTGAGCATCTTTCAGAAAAGTTTGAAAATCTGAGATATCTCGACCTTTCCCCGAATAATGCAGAATTTTTTCAATGTTTTGAGGGTAGTCTTGCATTGCTTCTAAAGGAGCAATATCCGTGTCACTTTGTACTCGGTCAGCCAATGTCATGCACACAGGAAAGCCTGCAAATGTCGTTGGGACCAGATGCGTTTTTTGCGTCGTTAGATATTCAAACGAGATACAAAACTGGCGTTGCAATAGATATTGGGAAAATAAAGACATAAAGGCAGGCAGTTAAATCTGCTGAGAAACCATACAATAAAGTTTATAAAATTATAGATTAATCATATAAAAATTTAAATTACTTAAGCCACACTTCCGACTTTTTCTAGCCTGACCTTGAATATGTCACGCTAGCAAGACCATGCCCCAAACCACAATTTATGCTAATATTGCGCGCGTCTTGAAATGCGGTTTTTTTCATCGTATTTCAGACAGCTTTTGGTATTTCTTCACCATTTTCCATTTCGTTCTTCCATCTTGTTCTTTTAAGGCGTGTTTTTTTAATGACTGATCTCCAACCCATTGAAAATAAACTTCAACCACGAATTAGTGTTGCGCCGATGATGGATTGGACGACTCGTGACTATCGTTTCTTTGCACGCTTGTTTAACCCTAATGTGATTCTCTACACCGAGATGGTCACCACAGGTGCGATATTATTTGGCGGTGCGAATCGTCATTTGGACTATAACAACGAAGAACACCCGATTGTGTTACAGCTTGGTGGTTCAAATCCCAAAGATTTAGCGACCTGTACCAAGATGGCACAGGACTGGGGCTATGATGAAGTAAACCTCAATGTCGGCTGTCCGAGTGACCGCGTTCAGAACAATAAAATTGGCGCATGCTTGATGGCAGAGCCTGATTTGGTTGCAGAATGTATTACTGAAATGCGAAATGCTGTTGATATTCCAGTGACCGTGAAACACCGCATCGGGATTGATGACATGCAGTCTTATGAAGAAATGCTGCATTTTGTTGATACGGTTGCAAAGACTGGCTGTGACAATTTTATCGTGCATGCGCGTATTGCCCTGCTGCAAGGGTTGTCGCCAAAAGAAAACCGTGATGTGCCACCTTTACGTTATGAAGATGTTTATCGTCTGAAACAAGAACGTCCAAATTTATTGATCGAAATTAATGGCGGGGTGAAAACCTTTGCTGAAACGCAGCAACATTTACAACATGTTGATGGCGTGATGATTGGCCGTGAGGCTTATCACAACCCGTATTTATTGGCTGAGATCGGTCAGCTTTGGGATCTCGAATTACCCAACCGTTTCGATATTATCGATCAGATGCTACCGTATATTGCTAAACGCATGGAAGAAGGTGCGCCGCTTTCTATCATTACCCGTCATATTTTAGGTTTATTCCAAAATCTACCAGGTGCTCGAAAATGGCGTCAGGCTTTAAGTGGTGGCAATGCCAAAACCTTTGCAGATGTGGAAAATGCCATCCAAAATATTAAAGATGCAATGCAACGTACAGAAGACTATTTACGTGATCATCCTAAAGTCGTTTTAGAAGATTAATCCTATAAAAGTAAAAGCCCGCTATTTTGCGGGCTTTTTTATTTTCACGCCTCACAAAATACGTGTTTGGCAACATCGTCACAACTCAGCAAAATCATCAAAGCAATCACAATCATCGCTCAATGACTATTGATCGTAATGTTCCCTTTGGGAAAAGGCTCATCATCATCGGTCCATTGATAATCGGATGGATCTTCTTCCTCACGTAAACCCACATAGCTCTCAGGCGCCGATGTAACAGGTTCAACCTCCTCGGTTGGTTGTTCCAATTCCTCAACCAAATGATTCAACTCTTGATCTAACTGCGCCTGATACTTTGCAATTTCAGCTTCGTCAATGAAGGCAAATTGTTCTTCATCTATTTTCCATGCATAGCCTTGCAGGTCTTTGTAGATCTCGACCAAAACAGTATAAGGCTGACCATCGTATTGCAGCGTCGCCTGAGCCTTAAAACTTAATCCCTTACGTTCTAATACTTTTATATTTTGAATCCGTAAATGGTACTGCCGATAATCTGGATTCTGATCAAACTCGTGCTGCATCTGCTGCTCAATCTGCCGAGATAATTCATCTGTCGAGACAAAATAGCTACAACCAGCCAAACTCAACAGTAAAAAAATGGTGAGCCATCGAAACATATTGCATCCCCCATGATGCATTTATTCTTGATGAAAAAGTCAGACCGATCACAGATTGCGATCCAAACATTCCTCATTGTTTGCTTCATAATAGCCAATAAAACACACAGTACAAGCCAAATTATCAAGATTTCTCAATTTTATATTTAATTTTGATATCAATCACTTAAATTGCATTTTTGCTGTTTTAAAACACTGACAGCCTTGGTCTGTTGCTGACATATTTTTGTTGAAAATGACCATTTTGGTAGTAGTTTCCTAACCTTCATATTTTCAACATGAAAACGATTCCATTGTGAATTTTCAATATAAATCCTGAAATAAAACATCGTAAAGGCGCCATAAAAAATCCCCGAATATTGCGGGGATTTTTAAGGAATCAACTGAAATTATTCATCGTCCATTTCAGGCTCATGATGTAGCGCATCATGTATGGCTTCCACCAATTGCTGTGCAATTTCTTGTTTTGACGCCTTCTCTAAATCACGCTTTTCCATTTGATATTGATCGGCGAAGAACACGGTCATGGCATTTTCATCTGAAGCAAAGCCAATGTCTTTACGTGAGACATCATTGCACGCAATCATATCGAGTTTTTTCGCCACAAGTTTGCCTGCAGCATACTCTTCGACATTGCGTGTCTCGGCGGCAAATCCCACCATAAATGGACGTTTTGACTGCTGCGCAATCGTTGCAACGATATCTGGATTTTTAATTAAAGCCACATTGAGTTCATCGCCAGCTTTTTTGATTTTATGCTCTGCAACTTCTGCCACGCGATAATCCGCAACAGCCGCTGTTGCGATAAAAATATCACAGCCTTCATCTAACATTTGCAGACTAGTCTCTAACATTTTAATTGCAGACTGCACATTAATCCGTCGTACACCATTTGGTGTATCTAAACTGACGGGTCCTGCGATCAGCGTTACTTTAGCCCCAGCTGCATAACAAGCCGCTGCCAGTGCGAAACCCATTTTACCTGTGCTGTGGTTGGAAATATAACGTACAGGATCTATCGACTCACGTGTAGGACCGGCTGTAATCGCCACATGTTTGCCTGCAAGCATGCCAAATTTTTCAGCAATGGCTCGCTGTGCTTGATGAAAATAGGCCGTTACTTGATCCGCCAAATCTTCAGGCTCAGGCATACGTCCTAAGCCCACATCTCCACACGCTTGAGAACCGGCATCGGGCATGATCACATGTACGCCATCTTCAACCAGTGTATTTAAATTACGCTGTGTCGCTTTGGCTGCCCACATTTGCTGATTCATCGCAGGGGCAACCCAGACGGGTGCTTTAGTCGCAAGATAAAGTGTCGAAAGAAGGTCATCTGCTAAACCCGCCGCAAATTTTGCCAGCATGTCGCAACTTGCAGGAGCAACCAATACCAAATCAGCCCAACGTGCCAATTCAATATGTCCCATGCCCGCTTCTGCTTCTGGATTGAGTAATTCGGTATGCACAGGGTTACCTGAAAGCGCCTGAAACGTTAGCGGGGTCACAAAGGCTTGCGCACCTTGAGTCATCACCACGCGCACATCAAATCCAGCATCTTTTAACCGACGGACAAGAATGGCACTTTTATAGGCTGCGATACCACCAGTGACACCTAAAAGAATATTTTTTGTGGGCATTACACTTAAATCAAAGCTCACGAACAGGCTACCTATCTGTTGCAGTGGCGCTCACAATAGCATTAAATATGCACTGACCCAACAATCTGCTGTGAAAAAGCCGATTGACTGATAATAAAAAAGTCTAAGAATAATGAATAATTCAATTAAAAATTGGCCTGAACAAGAGCGCCCACGTGAGCGGCTGATTCAACAAGGCGCACAAAGTTTATCCGATGCTGAGCTACTGGCTATTTTCCTACGCTCTGGTTCCCAGCAGCACTCTGCTGTCGAACTCGCACGACTCCTGATCCAACATTTTGGTCAGTTGCAAGCGCTAATGAATGCGTCACTTGAGGATTTGCGCCAGTTTCATGGCATCGGAAACAGTAAATATGCGCAGCTCATGGCGGTAAAAGAACTCGGTAAACGCTATGTGAGTCAACATTTTCAAAATGAAGCCTTAGAATTGCAACATTCTGAACAATTACAAAATTTTCTTCGCTTTGAATTTTTAGCGGAACGTCAAGAAGTCTTTGGCGTGCTCTGTCTAGATGCGCATTTAAGAAAAATAAACTTTAAAAAACTTTTTTATGGCAGCCTCAATACCTGTGAAATTTCCATCAATCAACTGCTGCGTTATGTCATTTCTGAACATGCCAGCAGTATTGTCATTGCACATAATCATCCTTTCGGTCGTGCAGAACCTTCTGCTGCCGATCTTGAATTGACTCGACTCATTCAGCAGGCTTGTCAGCTGGTGGAAATTCGACTGATCGATCATTGCATTATCTCAACAGAAGGGAGTTTTTCCTTTGCTGAACATGGCTTGCTCCAAGCACACTCATCTGCATGAAACAGTTATTGACAAGTGCTTGAGCAAACCCGAAGATCATCATAATTTTTTAAAACTAGAAATTATCATTCGAACATGATCGTCCGTGACCAACCGAGTATTTTTAAACTGCTATTTTCTTGGCGAGGAACGATTTTACCTAAGGTTTTACCGCCGCTCGGGATCGTTATGTTGCTGTCTGCCATTGTGGGCGGCTTATCCTATGTCGATATCTTCCATTTTACCGAATTTCCTTTGGTCGGCTTTACCCTGATCGGTGTTGTGCTGTCGATTTTCTTGGGCTTTAAAAACTCAGCCTGCTATGACCGTTGGTGGGAAGCTCGGCGTTTATGGGGCATTTTGATTGCCAACGCGCGACATTTTGACCGTGACTGCCGTTTACTCAGTCAAGGCCGTCGTGAACGTGTGATTCAACATGTGATCGTCTTTGCCAACGTTTTACGTGACCGACTCCGCCATCAAACCGCCAATCCCACTGAACTGGTTGAAACCAGCGGCATGAGTGCGAATGCCATCACCCAGTTATACCAACAGGCCAATGCACCGCAGTACACGTTGAGTTTGATTCAATGGGAGCTAATGCAAGCGCTCAAAGATGGTGAGATTTCAGATATTATTTATACCCAGATGAATCAGCATGTGATGGAACTCAGCACCGTACAAACCGGCTGTGACCGTATTGCCACCACGCCATTACCGTTTGCGTATTCAGTCTTGCTGAATCGAACCGTTTATTTTTTCTGTTTTGTCTTACCCTTTAGCTTGGGTTCTACTTTAGGCCTTGCGACCCCCCTTTTGGTCGGGATTTTGGCCTATACCTTTTTAGGCTTAGATGCGCTGAGTTCTGAGATTGAAGAGCCCTTTGGTACACAAAGTAATGACCTTCCATTGGACTCGATGGTGCGTACTATTGAAATTGAACTTCTTGGAACTTTAGGAAAACCCACCCCACCACCGATTCAAGCTAAAGATCATAATTTATTATAATTGGTATGCGTTTCGCCTGAATGCACGGATCGCATTCAGATCCATGATCCATACAACACCCATAATAAGGAAAAATCATGAAAATAAAAAAACGGATTTTCACTTATAAGCCACAACCGATTCTGCATCCTTGCAAAGCGCTTGCTGTGATTTTCATGTTCGTTGTGTTGCTGTTTAGCATCGCATTACTCCTAGCATGGCAAGGCATATTATTCACATCATGGCAAAGCAATTGGCAATTCTTATTCCTGATGAGTGCTCTATTTGTCATCAGTATATTTCGTGACAAATCGCAAAGAATCAAATTTCCATTTTGGATTCAACAGCATTTGATTGATCCCAAATTGGCTTTGGATTTAAAAGAACACGCCTTACGCAGTTCAGATGCTGTGATTGTGGATTATCGAGAGGTCCGTGAACATTGGTGGCAAGGCAAACAGCAACAATTGCTCTTAAAGCTCAATGAACTTGAAGAGGCGAAATGGTTTAGCGTCGATCTCCATCAAGTCTTTGCGAGTACTTTGTTTTTAAACATTCATGTGCAATTGAATTCTGCCCTCATTGGGCAACAGATTTGGGTGCATTATTTGGCACGTACGCGCACCATCGTGCAGTTATATGCGCATGATCAGCTTGATGATTTTCATCAAATGAAAAACTACTTTGCCATGCCCTATACGGGGAATATCTATTTTGAGCAGATTCCAACACGGCTTACGTTGGATTTACCTTATTTATCGGAAATTCATGCCGTTCGTGAAGAAGATCAACCCGGTTATCTCCTCAAACTGAAAACCAGTTATGGGCAGAGCTATCGTATCAGTTCACAGGCACGGCATTTTGATAAACTCGAATTGGCACTCTCAAGCGCCATTGATTTTATTCCTTATCGCAATTTTAAACATCAACCTACCATGCAATCTGCCTTGCTGACCAAGAGGCATCCTCAACGCGTGACAAGTCTACTGTTGTGCATAATCGCCATCAGTGTTTTTATCATCGCGTTTTTGTTCAAGGCATGGTTCTGGGCATGCGTTGCCGTGGGCTGCCTCTATCTGCTTTACCGTAACATTCAGCATTATCGAACTTCACCGTTTATCGAAGATCCTGATGTCAATGTGACTTAAAACTGTCCCAGATTCCAACTTGCCCTTCTTTCACTCGAGGGATGTTGCCGAGTTTAATCCATGGCATATTGTCACCATGAAAATCACTCCCAACAGAAACTTTTAAGTTAAAGGCAGCAATCATACGATCCACCATTTGACGAGTCGATAATGGCTCAATTGCCGGTGGTAATTCCACTGCATCACCGCCCGCTTCAGCAAAGATTTCAATCAAATAACGAATATTGGTCGCAGATAAATCATAACGCGTTGGATGCGCCAACACTGCAAAGCCACCACTGGCATGAATCAGCTCAATGGTTTCAGCAAGACTCGGACCTTCAAATTTTACAAAAGCTTTTTTACCTTCTTTAATATATTTATCAAAAGCTTGTTGTGGACGTGAAACTACCCCCTTTTCCACCAAAGTTTTGGCAATATGCGTACGTGTAACCCGATCTGGTATATGGTCAACCTTGGCAATCACATCGCTATAAATATCTTGACCAATTAACGGTATCAGTAAGTCACAAATCTGCCGAGCACGTTCCGCTCGAATACGCTTTTGATCCATCAATAAGGCTTGTAAGGGCGCAGGATTTTGCATATTTAAAGCGACGATATGCACACCATAACTTTTTTTGGTCGCAGGTCTCGACCACTGGCTAGAAATCTCCACACCAGAGATTAATTGCAGCTTTAATTCATGCGCAACCTGCTCTGCAGCCAACAAACCGTCCATCGTATCGTGATCAGTCAAAGCCAGCGTATGAATTCCAATAGCACTTGCAGCCTGCACCAGAGCCTCTGGTGACAAAGTACCATCAGAAATATTACTGTGTGTATGTAAATCTACGCCTTGCATCTCTATACTATGTCATTTATTTGATCAGATTTAGATACTCTAACATGAAAGCACTTTTAGACTTTGTGCCACTCATTATTTTCTTTTATTTATATAAAACTGTAGATCCAAAAGATACGCAGCACCCATTATTACAATTGATTGGTTCTGCTGGGGGTGTCGATAACAATAACATTCTTGTGGCAACATCAGGTCTCATCATTTCCATGCTTGTGGTTTATGGTGCATTGTTTGTCATGCAAAAATTCCGTCTAGATAAACAACAATGGATTGTGTTGTTCATGACCGTGATATTTGGTGGTATTACCCTGATGCTAAGCGATGATTTTTATATTCGTTTAAAAGCCGTTTTACTGAACTTAGTTTTCGCAGGGGCGTTTTTACTTTCTCCACTATTTAGTAAAGATAAGAAACCACTCATCGAACGTTTATTTGGTCCAGTCTTAAATTTAACCGCTGTCGGTTGGAAACGATTGAACTATGCATGGGCTGCAATGTTCGTGGTGATGTCATGTTTACACACCTTTTTCGCTTATTTGTTTGCAGACGGAAAATATTGGGGTGAATTCACTGCTTTTGGTGACATGATCGTGATGTTTTCCTTTATCATTATTCAGTTTATTGTATTACGTAAATACTTTAAGACCTCAGAATAATCCATTCGGTCAAAAATCAGGAAAAGTCATGCCATTATTCGTCGTAAGCTGTACAGATAATGAAGGTACAGTGGAAAAGCGCCTTGCGGTTCGTCCTCAACATCTTGAACGTCTACAAAAACTTGATGATGAAGGTCGTCTGATTGTTGCAGGTGCGATGCCTAAAGATCCGGCTAACCCGCAAGCTGGTTTTTATGGCAGTACGATCATTGTCGATTTTGATAGTCGTGAAGCCCTAGACCAATGGTTGGCAGATGAACCTTTCCTCAAAGAAGGGGTTTATGGCCAAATTGATGTCAAACCATTTAACAAAGCATTTCCTAAAGGATAAGGTTCATGCGCGTCGTTGTTTCTAGTTTACTGGGCTTATCTTTAATTTGTTCAACTGCATGGGCTGAAGAATCGGCTCCTGCACCTGCTGTAGCCCCTGCTGCTCAAGCAACGACTGCAACACCTCCTCCAAATCCTGTGCCGCATACCATTCCTGCCAATAAACCGGGCATCATTAAAGTGGCGGCAACCGTCAATCCCAATGGTCAACCTCAAGATGCAAATCCATTGACCATTGAGCAATTGGCAAAAAATAAAGCGCTGCAAGATGCCAAAGTCAAAGCGATGGTCAAAGACCAATCTGTACGCTTACAACAGTTAGAAAAAGCTAACCTTGAAGCCTTGGCGCAAAACCAAGAATTACAACTTAAAAATGATAGCTTGGGCGTACAAGTACAAGTGCTACAAAGTGAACGTAGCGCGCAGATGTTTTTATACGGCGGGACCACACTTGGTGTTGGCGTGATTTTAGGTTTCTTATTGGCCAGTTACGTCTATACCAAACGTCGTCGTCAATGGTAATTCGTTTTTCTACTTCAATTTAAAGGTTGCTTGAGTTTTGTCAGGTGCAATTCAGACTGCCGATCTCGATTGGCAAATGATCGATGGCATTGATATTCCAGTGTCTAAACAGTTTGGTGATGTGTATTTTTCGAAGGATAACGGCCTACTCGAAACACGTCATGTGTTTTTAAAAGGGAATGACCTCGACACTCGCCTTGCGGCACTGACTGATTTTGAATATTTCAGTGTCGGCGAAACAGGTTTTGGTACAGGCTTAAATATTTTGGCCTTGTGGCAATTATGGCAACAGGTTCGTCCAGATAATCACAGTCATCTGCATGCCATTTCTGTAGAAAAATTCCCTTTATCTAAAGCAGACCTCATTCGTGCATTAAATGCATGGCCTGAATTACAACCTTTGGCACAGCAACTGATTGCGCAATATCCTGAACCCATTGCGGGATGTCATCGACTCAATTTTCCAGAAGAACGTTTTTCAATTGATCTTTGGTTAGGCGATGCACATGACGTTTTTCCCGTCATGGCAAAAACTGCTACGGTCAATGCATGGTTCTTGGACGGTTTTGCACCCGCCTGTAATCCTGACATGTGGGAAGAAAACGTACTCAAAAATATCGTGCGTCTATCAGACATTGGGACGACCTTCTCCTCATTTAGTGTGGCAGGTGTACTGAAACGCGGCTTACGTGAGCATGGTATTACCATTACACGACCACGTGGCTTTGCTCATAAGCGTGAAATGCTCAAAGCCTTTTGGCTCGCACCTGAAAAGTTAGATGATCAATCCAATGCTGCTGACATACCCACTTTAGACGAAAAAAAAAATCCTGAAATCACTGTAGGTCATAAGCCCCGTCAAATCGCGATTATTGGCGCTGGCATAGCTGGTTTGAGCTGTGCTTGGGCATTTGCTCAACGCGGGCATCAAGTGCGTATCTACGAGAAATCAGCACCACTCAACGGTGGGTCGGGTAATCCTCTTGCCCTACTCAACCCTAAACTCTGTCCAATTGAACAAAGTGCTGAACATTTGATGACCTTGAGCTGGTTATATGCACTCAAGCATTATCAAAACTTCAAGGCATTTCGTCCCTTACAGATTCACCAATCTATTTTAAAAAATAAAGCAGAACACCTAGATTTAGCTCAAGCTTATCCTTCAGAGGTATTAGCTGCTGAAGAAGGCACGCTAAATCAATTAGCCTCAACATATCCAACCCTGCTCCTCAAACAAGCAGGCGCAGTCAGTCCACATCAGCTTCGTGACCAAATCTTGGCACATCCACACATTGAATTGTTACAAGCAGATATTCAACGCATTGAGCAACAACAAAATGGCGTTGCGCTATTTACACAGGATCAGCAGCTTCCATCTGCCGAGCATGTCATTCTCTGTGCGGCACGTGACAGTATGCAGCTACAAACAGATTATCCAGAGCTGCGTGCCATTCGTGGACAAGTCAGTTGGTTGAACAACCCCGCTCAACAAATGGATATGCATACCGCCTATAGTTATGGGGGCTATTGTATGCAACTGGATGCCGAACAGATGATTATGGGCGCGTCATTTTATCCCGGCCGTGATGACACCGACGTTCTCACAGAAGATCATGTGCATAACTATGAACTTATCCACAGTGTATTCCCCGACTTTGCCAAAACCTTAGCACCGATTGAGCAATGGCAAGGACGTGCCGCAATTCGCGCACAGACAAAAGACTTTTTCCCGGTAATTGGTGCAGTCCATGAAGATCAGCACATTTATAGCTGTAGTGGACTCGGTTCTAAAGGTTTCCTGTATGCCCCGCTCTGTAGTGAAATCATTGCCGCGTTGGTCTTAAAAGAAGCCTGCCCTATTCCAACACAACTACTCGATAAAATTCATGCAGGACGCTTTATACGACGCGCTAAAGTGAAACAAAAAACCAAGAAGCCTTATTTTCAAGGTCAAGTACCCTCAGCACCACCTCAAGAAAAATAACCTGCAATAAAAAAGCGCCTTTCGGCGCTTTTTTTGATTCGATCTCATTTCCCTTGTTCCAAAGGAAGACCGGCATCACGAGCAGCACGCGTGCCGCCCATTAAGATTACATATTCACGTGAGCTGTCAAAACCCTCTAGTAACTCTGCTGCACGTGGAGCTTTACTTCCACCACCACATAAAATGTAAATGGGTTGATCCGTTGACACCTGAGTCAGTGCATCTGATGACAATGCGTTGATCGGTCGGTTAACCGCACCTTTCACATGTGCTTCAGCATAAGCACTTGCATCGCGAACATCCCAGATAATCGAGTCTTCTGGGAACTCAAATGTTGTAATTTCTTGTTTACGGATCATTGCACACTCCTTTTGATGTAAACAACACTTGGCAAATGAAGAAAACATCCCTAGCATCTCAGATATTCTTTCCCTTTGTAAAGGTCTAATCTATGCCTTCTTTTGATATTGTTTCGGAATTAGAAGTTTTTGAAGTAAATCATGCAGTTCAAAACACGCAAAAAGAAATTGCGACGCGTTTTGACTTCCGTGGTCAAGACGTTTCAATTGAGTTAAATGAGAAAAATAAGGAAATCAAAATCTCAACAGAAAGCGATTTCCAATGTGAGCAAGTGTATACCATGCTCGAAAATCATTTCTTCAAACGTAAAGTTGACATTCAAGCACTCGATCCACAAAAAATGACCGCTTCTGGTAAAAACGTCATTCAAGTGATCAAACTAAAAGACGGTCTTGACTCTGATACTGCAAAAAAAATCAATAAAGCCATTAAAGAAAGCGGCATTAAAGTGCAATCTTCTATTCAAGGCGACAAAATTCGTGTGACTGACAAGAAGCGTGACACTTTGCAACAAGTGATGGCGTTCTTAAAAGAGCAACAGTTTGGTGTGCCGCTTCAATTTAACAACTTTAAAGATTAAGGCAGTACAACTGCCATTGAGGTCAATATGGCACGTCCAAATCGTCTAAATAAACTGGTCAAAGCAAGCTCTAAATTACCCAAAGGTATTCAAAGTCGTTTGCTCAGTCGAGCTTTTGGTCGTGTCGTACCCATGGTTGGAACAGCTAAAATCCAGTATAAACATGTCAGCCCTGAGCGTGTTGAGGTGAGCATCGCCAATCATAAGGCGATGCAAAACCATATCGGGCAAGTACATGCCTGTGCCATGGCGCTGATCGCAGAAACAGCCACAGGTTTTGTCACAGCAATGAACGTCCCTGATAGCGCCATTGTCCTGATTAAAAGCTTCAAAGTTGATTTTAAGCGTCCAACCCAAGGTGGGATGACAGCCATCGCAACGCTTACACCCGAACAGCAACGACAAATGCAAAGTACAGAAAAAGGTGAAACCTTAGTACAGGTCTTAGTCACCGATGAATCTGGTGAAGCACCGATTCAATGTGAAATGCTTTGGGCGTGGGTGGCAAAATCCGCTCTGAAAAATAAATAAATGTAAATAAAACTTACTTTTAGGTAAGTATAAGTTTTACCAAATTTCAGCAAAATCAAGACTGTTTTTTACTATTTATACGCCGTAATTCCGCTCAATATGCTTGCACGACACAAATATATTGAGCACTTTATGAAAAAAATCATTCCCCTCTCACTCATCAGCCTGGCGGTGTTTTTAACTGCATGTCAAAGTACTATTCCTGCAACGCCAACAACTCCAAATCAAACGGCTGAAAGCAATATTCAAACCAGCCAAGCAGCGGAAAATAAGAAAATCGTTATTGATTTTTATGAAGGTGTCTTTCTTAAACATCAGGTTAACACATATGCTGACCGATATATTGGCAATCAATATATTCAACATAATCCGCATGTTCCTGATGGCAAAGCGCCTTTTGTTGATTATTTTACCGAGTATTTTAAACAAAATCCTGATGCAAAAAACCAGATCAAACGTGCCGCTGCCGAAGGTGATTTGGTCTATTTACATGTGCACTCTACGCAGAATAATCAAGACCGTGGAGAAGCCATTATTGATATCTTCCGTGTTGAAAATGGCAAGATCGTCGAACATTGGGATGTGCAACAAAGCATTCCTGAAACCAGTGCCAACTCAAACACGATGTTCTAATTTCTCAGTCACTATTCATAAAAAAGCCACTCGATTGAGCGGCTTTTTTTTTGCGTCTAACTTTAATTAAGCTTGATCTGCAGCAAATTTAGCTTTTGCATCCGCAGGAATTTGACGCTTAGCACCTTTCACATCCACAGCGACAAATGTAAACACACCTTCGGTTACGCGAATTGGATCACGTGAACTGTCGTGACTATCCCAAACTTCAATCTGCATTTGGATAGAGGTATTACCCACTTTTAAAATTTTGGTATATACACTGATGACATCCCCGACTTTCACTGGAACGAGGAAGGTCATTTGGTTAATTGAAATCGTTGCACAGCGTCCTTGACTGAAACGCTCTGCGTGAATTGCACCGGCCAAGTCCATTTGTGACACGATCCAACCACCGAAAACATCACCACTCCAGTTGGTGTCTGCAGGCATCGCGATGGTTTGTAGGGAAAGCGTTCCTTCAGGTTTTACATGAGTTTCTGACACTTTAGCTCCTGGCGCTGACATTTATTGAGGTAAATTTAACTGCTGGTTGAGCCATTGTTGCAACTCACCAGCACGCATTGCACCGCTTATTCTAGCAATTTCGTTGGTTTTATTCATCAAAACCAGTGTAGGAATACTACGAACATTAAATGCACCGCTCAATCGAGGGTTTGCTTCGGTATCAATTTTGGCAAAAACCACCTTCGGATTTGATTTTGCAACTTGTGCAAAGTGTGGCGCCATCATCTTACATGGTCCACACCACTCAGCCCATAAATCGATCAGCACAGGTAAATCACTATTGCTAATAAAATTTGCAAAGTTCTTTTCATTCAACTCGATGGGCGCCAATGGAATCAATGCTTGGTGACATTGACCACATGCAGGTCCAACTTCGAGTTTTTCTTCAGGTACACGGTTTTTTGCACCACATTCAGGACACACAACGATCATTTAGCTGACTCCAACATGTTGATGTAAAAATTCTAATTGGGTTGCCATGGCTTTTTCAAACCATTGCCCATGATAAATATCAAAATGTTGCATTTCCCACTCATAATATTGCACATACGGTGCAATATTGGTCGCAGTTTCTCGGCTTGATTCGATGGGAATCAAACTATCTTCTTTGGCTGCAATAAAAAGTACTGGTATGCTAATTTTACGGACATCCAATATTGGGCGATAACGGATTAACTTAAAAAAGGCCCGAGCCGGAATTTCGCCACTCCAATAAAAATCAGGATTTACAATCGATAAATAGCCCGCATAACTATCTTCAGACTGTAAAAAACACAATCGATGTGGATCGACTACAGGCAAAGTCGTTGGACTCATCCCAACTTTTGAGCCCATATAGTCCTGACTTGATAATTTTAATGCTTTGGGTAATTGCTGTAAGGGATATAATTTTGCACTTTCAGCGCCGTCGACAAATGGGACTTGTACCATCACCGCTTTAATATTTTTAAGCTCTGCCGCCAAACTGAGTACATAACCACCACTCAGCGATGTTCCCCATAATACAATGCGTCTCGAATCAATCGATTTACGCTGCTGTAAATGATCAATCATGGTCCGCCAATCTTCAAGTTGAGCTTTAAGATTCAACAACTCTCTCGGACGCCCTGTACTGCCACCCCAATAGCGATAATCAAACAACACGACAGCATAACCCGCTTGTACAAAGCGCTTGGCATATTGCACTAATTTAAATTGGCGTAATGCAGCCAAACCATGCGCCATGAGAATGACTGCAGGTTTTTCAACAGATTTTGGACGATAAAAGTCAGCAGCTATAACATCTTGTCCGCTTTTGACATACAGTGGTTCGACTGTATAGGCGTGCATACGCGCTCCATTGCGTTATTTTATGGTTGTAATCGCTTATAAAAATTTAAGAACATTCTGCTCAAGTTTGTGCTTAATGCTATCATAAAGCATAAATCTATGAATTAAATTATGGAGTGACTCAATGAGCGAAAATGTTGGTTTTGCAGGTCAAATCGGCCCAGAACATGTAGCGCAAGTGGTTGAAAAAGGCTTTAAATCGATTATCAATAACCGCCCTGACATGGAAGGTGGTCCTGAGCAACCAACCAGTGCTCTAATTGAAGAAGCAGCTCGTAGCGCTGGTTTAGACTATGTTCATCAACCTGTTGTTGCAGGTCAAATTTCTGAGCTAGATGTCCGTAACTTTGCTAATCATTTTAATGAATTGCCAAAGCCAGTTCTAATGTTCTGCCGTACAGGTAACCGTTCAAACAACCTGTATCAACTAGCAAAACAGATGGATCTTTTGGATGACTAAACCCATCCTCAAATATGTATTTTGCTGTATTCTGATCTGTAGCAGTATCCCGCTGAGTCACGCTCAAAACGATGTTCAGACTTTAAATACCAAAGTCAGTGTTGCAGGTCAGATGAATGCTGCCAAATTTTCACAGTTGATGCGGCAAGGTTTTAAATCTGTGATTGTGAACCGCCCTGATCAAGAGATGGGTAATGCAGTCAAGGTGAGTGAATTACGCAATATCGCGGAAAAATCCCAGATCAGTGTGATTTATCAACCTGTCAACAGCGGTAAAATTTCTCAAACAGACATTCTTGAATTCGCTAAATATTATAATGAGCTTCCAAAACCCATTCTGATGATTTGCCGTAGTGGCGCTCGTTCTAGTGCGTTATTTCATCAGGCAAAATCTCAAGGTTTGTTGCATGAATAAAGTTTTATTGGTGGTGATGTGTGTCTTGCTTCTGAGTGCTTGTAGTTCTATGCAAGTACGCCCGACGGTGGGTGTGAGTGTGGGGACTTCTCTTTAATTTTTAAATTGAAATCCCCCATAAAAAACAGCGCCGAAGCGCTGTTTTTTTCAGTTTCAAGATTAAAGTATATGTGACCAAGGCTTGAAAGTAGGACAAGGTGATACTAAATTATTTTGGTTATAAGGGCTCATATCAAATGGTTCCCCTTCTTTAGAATCAAAATCTGTCTTTAAGATACCTAATGGATAATCATATGACATATTATAAGAAACATTCGTATCTTTAGGTTTTACATTAAAGCGTACAACCTGCCAACCTGCATATGATTTAAAATATGTGATATTAAACTTAAACTCGCCATCTGCATTAGTTGTTGCTGTATAGTTATTACCAATATTCGTTAATTTATCACCACTTAGCTTAGTGGCAATTGAATTATCATCTTTTTGAGCAGAACATGAATATTGAACCCTTGACGGTAACTTATAAGCATCTAATCTTGCTTTCTTCTGTGTTAATTCGCTAAGTTCCGTGTTTGCAATTTGGATACGACCAGGTAAAAGGTCTAATTCATTTTGCTCAGTTAATGTAAAATTCTCAGCATCGTTTAGTTTCTTGTATTCGAGAGCTGACTTTCTAGAGTTTAAACCGCTAATTTCTGTATTTTTAGTAGAAATATTTGTTGTTAATTGTGCCTTATCTGCTGCTAGCTCAGCTTCAAACTCTTCAGCCAAAGCAAAGTGACCAGATTCTTTTTTAACAACTTGCATATTAATCGTAAATGCAGTGTCCTTAATTGGATTACCATCTGAATCTACGACTCGTACAGACATCTGTTCTTGATAATCTAATTGCCCAATAGCAGCAAGCTTATTCGTTCGACCAAAGGTAATATTAGGTTTGACTTGGCTACCTTCTGAATCAGTTACAGTAATTGGGTATGCTTGAGTAAACACTACATCATTTACATCCGTTACTGTTGCTTCAACTGTTATATGATTGTCAAGTAAAAAATTACGTTGCTGGTCCGTCAAATTAGAAGGAATTGCGATTTCAAACTGTGCGATACCCAAATTATTTGTTGTAACTTTGTCATTAGTTAAAATTACAAAGTTGTTTTTAGCGTCTAGAACTTTTAAATTTACTTCCTGGTTCGGTATTACTGCACCATTCAAATTAATAACTTGAGCTTCAATAATGACATTATCACCTTTTACATTAGCTATTTTTTTATTCGAATTAAGGCGTAAATTATATTGAGGTAAAGCTTCCTCAGTATCATTATTTGCTAATTTAAGATTAATACTATGTATTAACTGATTTTTATCAGCAGTGGTATAAATTGCAGATATATTTACGCCATTAGAAATAAGGTCATTAATAACTGTATTACTTAAAGGCTTTTTCAAACTCAAATTATAAGTAGCATATCCATTGGCATCAGTGCTTTTTACAGCTATCTCTTTATTTGTTAAACCATTATTTCTAGCAGCTTGATCTAAGAATAAAGTAACTTCTTTTCCTGATATGCCTCCACCGTTATTATCTGTAAGACGGACAGTTACTTCAAAATCACCACCATTTGGATTTAACGTAGACTCTGCTGAAGAAATTTCTATGATAGGTTGTTCTTCAACTATTTCCTCATCTGGTTCGATTACAGGTTTTTCAGGATCATCAGTTCCAGGTTTTGGACCCGTATTATAATAACCATCACTGCCACCGCCGCCACAACCAGCCAATAAAACTGCTAAAGCCACAGCCGAAAATTTCAAACTAATTTCTTTCTTTTTCATTGAGTTATTCCCCAAATCCCTCTAAAACTATGAGTTAATCAAACATATAATTAATATTGTCAGATATGTAACCATAGTTACTGCTTTATGTAAATAAAAGCATGATAAATGTTTTGCTTGTGTTAGCCTAAATTTATTTATTACATGCAGTAGCTCACAAATGTACGACCTCATTATTATTGGTGCAGGCACCGCAGGCATTAGCGCCTATAAAGAAGCGATTAAATACACCCAAAACCTACTCATCATCAATCACGGTCCATGGGACACCACCTGTGCCCGTGTTGGTTGTATGCCTAGCAAAGTCCTCATCTCTAGTGCCAATCGCATGCACGACATTCAACATGCACAAGAAGTTGCACTCACGGTAGATGCAAAAATTGATACATCCCAAATCATGACGCACGTACGTCAATTACGTGATCGTTTTACCCGTGCCACACAAAAAGATGTAGATCGTTGGGAAGCATCCCATAAGATTTCAGGCTTTGCGACTTTCATAGATGCCCATACAATTCAAGTGAATGGACAGCAATATCAGGCAAAAGCTTTTATTGTTGCAGTCGGTTCTACTCCTGCTTATGACCAAGCCTGGAAAGAAAACTTAGGCGAACGCTTAATCACATCAGATCAAATTTTTGAATTAGAACAACTCCCTAAATCAGTCGCAGTTATTGGAAGTGGCGTCATCGCTTTGGAATTAGCTCAGGCTTTAACACGGCTTAATGTAAACACCACTGTTTTTGCACGTAGTCGAAAAATTGGCTCACTGAGTAGCCCTATATTGCAAAAGCTCGCACAGGAAGAGTTAAGTAAAGAATTAAAGCTAAAGTTTGAAATTTTACCTGAACATTACTCTCTTGAAGGCGATCTAGTTCATTTAACCTATACTGAAGAAAACGTACAAAAGTCGCTACAAGTTAACTATGTTTTAGCTGCAACTGGCAGACGTACATTATTAAATACCTTAGGTTTAGAACGTATAAGTGCAGAATTTAAAGATATTAAAAATTTACCGATCAATCCGCATACAAAGCAACTAGCTGATTATCCTATTTTTATTGTCGGTGATGCACATACCAATACCCCTATCCAACACGAAGCAGCTCATGAAGGTAAATTTACAGTACAAAACTGTTTAAACTTTCCACAAATTAAATCCATCAAGACGCTAACCCCTTTAGGCATCTTATTTTCTACACCACAAATGGCAACTATTGGTCAAAGCTATAAGCAACTACAAGATAAAAACACAGAATTCGTCATTGGTTTCGTTTCTTACGAAAAACAAGGTCGTGCGATTGTTGCTGCTAAAAATAAAGGGGCTGCCGAAGTATATGTGGATACAATTAACCATACACTATTAGGAGCTGAGCTATTCTGTGCAGAAGCTGAACATTTAGCACATTTACTAGCTTGGATGATTTCAGAAGAACTAAGCATACATGAAATTTTGGATAAACCTTTCTATCATCCAACTTTAGAAGAAGGGTTAAGAACAGCATTAAAGCATGCACGACGTCAGTTAAGATAATTTTATCGTTCTATGTAAACTTATAGCGTTGGATATCCAACGCTTAATTTCCGTATCCCCCTCTATCTTTTTCCTTTCCCCTTTCCCTCACGCATAAAAAAACACCCCCTGACGTATCAGGGGGTGTTTCGAATAAAGAGCTGGCGATGACTTACTCTCACATGGGTAACCCCACACTACCATCAGCGCTAAGAGGTTTCACTTCTGAGTTCGGGAAGGGATCAGGTGGTTCACTCTTGCTATTGTCGCCAGCACAACTGTTAT
>NZ_VPAM01000026.1:0-54954 GCF_013419215.1 Acinetobacter sp. YH12096
CTGAGGATCAGAAAGCTTGTTTGAATCGATGTATTTCATCCGCAGATTATGCACGAATGCTAAGAAATCCGGAGTGCAAATATTAACCAAAAAGAAGATCGTTTTTTGATTTATGAAAGAGATCTAAATCATAATCTTATATAAATTTATCCTAGAATTCAGTACACTAGAGCAGTCTTTATCTGAATGTTCACTCAATTTGCTTACCTTGTCAGAATTTTCAAAATCATTCTTTAGTGGCAATAAACAAAGGCTCTTCCCTAAGCCTCCATCTTATTAAACTTTCTTTGCTTGCATCACCTTAAACAGTACAAACAGCAATAAAATCCATACGGGCTGCATCAGCACCGACAACATAAAACCCTGATTCCACATGATGTACAAAATCATCAGCATGAACACTAAGACAAAGTAGTTGGTGAACGGCGCAAATAAAGCAGGAAATTTAGTTTGAATAGCCTGCTGCTGCATCGCTTTTCTAAACTTCAAATGAATCAAGCTGATCAGCATCCAATTCAGCACTGCAGCACTCACCACGATATAAATCAAATAACTCAATGCTTTTTCAGGCAAGAAATAATTCAGGAGCACACAGCCAAAAATCAGCAAAGCTGAAAATAAAACCGCAGCAATCGGTGTCCCGTGCTTATTCACCTGTTTAAAGGCTTTTGGCGCATTGCCCTGTTCTGCCAAACCAAGCAGCATGCGGCTATTGGCATACATGCCGCTATTACAGACCGAAACGGAGGCTGTCAAAATAATAAAATTCAGCAAATGCGCCGCCCAATCAATCCCCATCTGATTAAAAATCATCACAAAAGGACTGCGATCTAAACCACCAAGTTTCAACTGGTTCCACGGCACCAGCGACAGCAATACAGCCAAAGAACAGATATAAAATAAGAACACGCGGATTACGGTCTGATTCACCGCTTTCGGGATATTTTGATCAGGATTTTCAGTTTCAGCCGCCGCCATGCTGATTAATTCAATGCCGCCAAAAGCAAACATCATAAAGGCTAGCATGTAGAATAAGCCTTCAAAACCGTGCGGGAAGAAGCCGCCATGTACCCATAAATTACTAATCGAAGCGGTAGAGTCTGCGCCTGCTGTAAGTAGCAGATATATACCAAAAATAATCATGGCAACAATCGCCACAACTTTAATCATCGACAGCCAAAATTCAGATTCTGCATACAGTTTGACATTGGCTAAATTGGCTAGCGTAATCACAGCAAAAAACACCAAAACTGAAACCCAAGCAGGCACATGCGGCCACCAGTAATTGATATATTTGCCTATCGCGGTCAGCTCGGTCATCACTACTAAAATATACAGAATCCAGTAGTTCCAGCCCGTTAAAAAGCCCGCAAACTTGCCCCAATACTTAAAAGCAAAATGACTGAATGAACCTGTGACTGGCTCTTGTACAATCATCTCGCCCAACTGGCGCATAATCAGAAAAGCAATCAAACCACCAATCAAATAGCCCAGAATTATCGATGGTCCAGCCGACTCAATAATATGCGCAGAGCCTAAAAATAGCCCTGTCCCGATTGCGCCACCCATTGCAATCAGCTGAATATGACGGTTCTTTAATCGGCGCTGCAGTTGAGGCATTTCGCTGCTCACAACACGTTCTCATCTTATAAAAAAGTGGATTGTAGCCTGTGCAGCTCTTTGCAGCCAAATATTCGCAGATCATTTCTGTATGAATCATTATGGAATACAGCGCGTGAGCTGCATTTCTCCATAGCACTTGGTCAAATTGATAGGATTAACAATACGGGCCATAAGATTCCACTCGAACAGCCGGAAGCATAAGCCGCCAGTATACTAAAGTGGCTGAATACATTGCCTCTTTAAATATTAACGGCCCTCAATTGAGAGCTGTTATAGCATTCACCACCCTTGATGGATAATTAATAGCGAATGCAGTACGTCTAAACCTATTTATTCATGCTGCGGTGTCATGTAAATCTTTATTTTCGCTGTGGCACTTCAGCCCACCGAGCATAACTCTTCGTGCTTTTCAGCACAGTGCCCGCTTGTTTTGCAGCGAAGCCACTATAGTCCTGATAGACACTATCCGAATTTTCATCAAAACTCGCACCATCAAATAATGGGAAAGTTCCGGCTTTTTTCTGAATCACCACATCATCAATCATCCAGCCACGGAAACCGTTGTAAAGTTGATCGACTGTTCTGAATTGGAATTTCAGCTGAACATTGGCCTTGCCTGCATATTCATCTAATGAAATTGCTTCTTGCTGAACAGCAGCCGGTGCGAGGTTAAAGCCTAAATTACTGTATGGAATCGGCGCGCGCTCATATGCCGAGGATGGATCTGCCAGCGGGTTTAATCGAGCCAAAGTCTTGAAGCTATTGCCGCCGTCGGTAGAAACTAAAATATTCATCAAATCGAATCCCTGATTATTTGGATTGACCGACTCAATTTCCCACCATGTTTTAAAGCTTAAACTCAAAGGCGCCTGATATTGGCTTAGATTAATCACAGGTGAGATTAACTCACCCGTATTGTGGGTATTAGATGTTCCGCCATCAAATTCTAGAGCAGTTGATGAATCACTTAAAGCGCCAATAAAGTTGCCATTTACTTTGTCACCATACCAATATGCTGTATTGCCTTGCAGTGGCTCAGGTACCTTACCTTGACTTTGGTCATTTGGTGCTAAGCGCACACGCTGATTCACTTGATTATTACGAATATTGTGACCTTTGTTTAGCAACTGCCAATCGACATTAGCCACACTTGGTTGCGACCTTGTCCATGCATTGCGAGTAGCAGAGTCCACTTCAAAAGTTTCACGCCATATGGCATCTGCAGATGTCGTTTCAGGCAGCACTTCAAATTGATAGCCCGATGCAGAAGAAGCAATGACCGTAACTTTTTTCGTAATAGTATTAATTCCTGCACCGCTAATGGTGAGCGTGGCATTTTTCAATGCTTCAAGCAGCGCATTTGATACGTTGAATGAAAGCGTGAAATAGCCATTGGCATCGGTAATTGCACTGACAAATGCACCATTGGTCGCAGCACCGCCAGATAATGCGACTTGCGCATTCGCTAAAGGCTTTCCTTTATAAATGACCTGACCAGACAACGTACCGACTACTGCATCATTGACAGGTGCATCGCTTAAGGTCTGACAGTCTTGGTCTAAACAGTTGAGTATCACATTCAGCACAATGCTCTTATTGGTATTTTTAGGATGGATCAAGAATGCTGAAACTGCAGACTGTCCATTTTTAGTGACCAAAACATAATATGTGCCTGCAGCCAATTTAGGCAGCTTAACGATGCCTTGAGCATTAGCAAGGTAACTTTGACCTTTAAAATGAGTCGCTGTCGGTAAACTGTTGATCGGTGGAAATAACTGTTCAGAATCATCTGCTGTGATTTCATTTATTGTCGCTTTCAAACTACCTGCTTGTACCTTCTGCCACTCTTCATCACTTAAAATCTGAATCGACGCAGCATTTAATGCAAGATTATTTACATCCAACAGCGTCAGCTCTTCTACACTTTTTTGTACCATGGCATCGGCAACTGGCTCTGACGGTACGCTTCCTGTCTCATCACGATCACTACCACCACATGCCGTTAAACCCAAGACACCCGTGACCATTATTATTTTTGCAAATGCTATATTTTTCATCTGTTCTGCCCTCTAATTTTCCATTTTTAAAATTGTTATCTCTACATTGAACTCTGCCAGCCCAAACATACTGGTCAATATTCAAGCAAAATAATAACCAATTTTCATTAAATGCGCAAATTTCGCATTTTTATGTGATTTTTATCATTCATCCAATTGCCATTGTTTTGCTGTTAAGGGATGCCCATTCCTTCAAAAATGGAATACTAATAAATATCTAATACTGATAAAAACTTTAAAAAATAAAAAATTTACGATATAAATAAAAAAGGTTATAGATAAATTCAAACTTATCCATAACCGAACAATTTAAATTCCATTATGACAATGCAAAGCTTTTTTTAATACATATCAATACGGTTAAATAAAACAACTGCTTAAAACTTTACACATTCTAAAGAAGCTAATCTGTTTACAGTCGCTGGTCCAACAGCACTTACCATAGATATTGCGCATATATTTGCGCGCCCATACGTTTTGCTTGGTTGGTATTGAATGAATCTGCTATGTATTTAAAACCAAAGTTTTCATGTTTGACGGAAAGGCCAAACGAATTGGTTTGGGGTTCAAAATGGATTCCCCACATTAGCCCTGTATTCCAATATGCATTGAGCTGCCAAAGACTTATATACTCATTTGAGATTGAACTGAGTCCTAAACTCCAAGCCTGCTCTGAGTCATAATTTAAATCCGAATAAATTTTAAATGGCAGCTTTTGCGCATAGGTCTTATCTTTATCAAACTCTCCCTGAATATCAAACCGTGGACGCTTATCTTGATCATAGCTGATGTTATATCGTGTGTATGGAGCATCTTGCCAATATAAATATGCCAATGCATCCTGAATATTAATTTTTAAATTCCAATTTTTTGCAATAGCACCTCTTAAAGTCGCATCTAGGGCATAGCCATACCCGCTATGCGCCTGCTCATTCCAGCCCATTTTATCTTCTTTCAAAGCAGGATGATCATAACTGTAATCTATGCTCCCATTCAGCCATTTGACGCGGTCCATAAGCTCTTGCTGATCTGTCGTTACCCCTAGCGCATTAATATGACCATCAATATAATGACGCCCAATTAACGCGGTTATACCCGTTTCTAAATTCCAATTCGAACTAATGGGCCATGTATAGGCAGCCCGAGACCCAACAGTATCAATATGCTGTGCTTCAAGCCTCAAGTCATACGTTGAGTTTGCATCGATAGGCAGTTCATTTTGTATTTGATAATAAAGCTTTGCTGTATCCTCACTGAAATTGAGCGCATAGTCATATCGCCAGATCCAGCTAAAATCCCAATTACCCTGCTTTACGCCCAATTGCATTAAACCATGAGCAAATGCATTTTTTCCTGATTTAAACTTAGAATCATCCCAATCATCTGTAAATGCATGAATCGCTAACGGTTCACTATAAACATCTGCTTGCACTTGATAATAGATAGCCTCTTGTGCATAGCTATAAAACGGGAGCGATAATCCCAATAATACTAATTTTTTTTTCAACATAGAAAAAAGGGGGAACATCGTTACCCCCTCTCCTTAATTCATTATTATGGTGCAATCATTAGCACAGTGTTATCGGTAAATTTCGCAGAATAAATGCTATTCGATACTCTATTGATCGTACCGTAGCTAACAGTACCGACTTTAATATCAGCAGAACTGAATTGATCTAAATCTGGAATTTCTACAAATGCACCATTCGCATGAGATACTCTTGACCAGATAATTGGAGATTGCGCGATCAGATTGTCAGTTTTTACATCTATATTTAATGTATTTTGATCAACTGTAACTTTAAGATTTGCTATCCCTTTTTGGTAATCATTCCTTTTAGCGTTAAGCAGTAAACTGAATGGCTTCACAGCAGCCCCCCCACCTTTTACGTTACCAGAGAGATTAACTGTCAAATCTGCATTAATAAATGCAGCCGCAGATTCGCCTTGGGTAATATCAAAGGTTTTAGTCAGATCATTTTTTAGCTTAATATTTGCATCTAAGCCTAAGTTTTCTGCTCCGCTTAAAGCTTCACCTTTCAAAATAATTTCATATGGAATAATTTGATTAAATGTTTCAGTACCATTTTTGAATTTAACTCGAGCAGCTTTGCTTGAAAGTTCAGTTAAATTCAGCTTCGCGTTCTGAGTTGTTAACAAAACATTTAAAAATTTAAATTGTGCCGTAACCGGAGCATTTTCACTTTCTGAGTCTTCCAGCTTGATAGCTGTATCATAAACAACTTGAGCGGTACTGTTGCTATTAAACCCTAAGCTTGATTCTAATCCATCCGCATTTTTAGCTGTGATTTTACCGCCTGAAACTATTTTAAAATCATGCTGTTTTGCAGATGCTGTGAATGGCGCATCCAACTTTAAATTGCTTACAGTAATCAAAACCGCATCGCTAAAAACATCTTTTCCAGTAAAAGTACTGCTATCCCAAATATAGTCCATCCAATATTTAGCCGATACACTTCCATTAACAGAAACTGAAGTCGGTGTTACGCTGATTTTAAGACCATTTTTGCTCAAAATATAATCTGGATAATATATCCCCCCATAGGTCGCATCATCCTCTAAAAGTGCCTCTAATTCTGCAGCGGTATAGTCTTTTGTGGAACCTTGAGCGTCTTTCTGCGCCAATGAAGCTAAAGTAATGATGAGATCAGAAGCATTACTAATATCATTTCCTGCATTACTTACAGCATCAAATGCAGGCTCATACTGAGACTGCAAACCTTTAAAACTGTCAAAATAGGCAATAATATTGTTCGTAGTTTTGATTAATACTTTAGCTTTCTCTAAATCTGTTGCTGGATTTGATGGGTTAGCTGTTTCCCCATTTGAACCGCCATTATCTGAAGTCCCACCGCTACTAGAAGACCCGCCGCCACCACCGCCACATGCAGTTAAAATTACAGAACAGCTTATTGCTAATAAGGTTTTTTTTAAAATCATTATGTTTTTCCCTCTTAAAAATACAAATAAAAAAGCCTTTAAAAATTAAAGGCTTTTAAAAAAAGATTCAAGAACAAAAAGTAACATTAATCCTCTGGATATTCAAAACGGTAGCCGACGCCATACACAGCTTGAATCCACTCATGACGGTTGCCAGTTTCCGCTGCATCTGAAATCTTACGACGCAGGTTTTTGATATGACTATCAATCACACGGTCAGCCACTTCAAAACTGTCTGGGTTAATATGATCAAGCAATTGCGCACGTGAATACACCTGCCCTACATGCTCTAAAAACAACTCAAGTAAACGAAACTCAGTTGGCGTTAAGCTCAACGCTTTTTGTTGATACCAAATACGTTGCTGTGCTTTGTCCATACGGAATAAATCATTCACCTCTGGCTCTGCTTTACGTTCTAAACGACGTAATACCGCTTGCACACGTGCCACCAACTCTTTCGGACTAAACGGTTTGCAGACATAATCGTCAGCACCCATATTGAGCCCCAATACACGGTCAATTTCTTCAGTGCGTGCAGTCACCATAATAATTGGCAGATCAGACTGCTCACGGACTTTACGGCAAATGGTTAAGCCATCCATACGTGGCACCATCAGGTCCAAAATCATTAGACTCGGCTTACGCTGCGTGAAGCTCTCATAGGCTTCTTGACCATCATGAAACATGCTGACTTCAAAGCCTGCAGCCTCTAGATAATCACGCACTAGCTGTGCAAGTTCCACTTCATCTTCAACCAACATGATATGTTTCATGCATGCTTCCTTTTAATATTTCATCTGTTTGGGAAATGTCAATTTGCAACGCAAACCGCCCAATGGAGAATGATCAAAACTCAATTCTCCGCCCAATGCTCTAGCTATTTTTACGGATAACGCCAATCCTAATCCTGTACCACCAGTTGCACGCGTACGTGAATCATCCACACGATAGAAACGCTCACCTAAACGTGCCAACTGTTCATTAGTTAAACCAAATGGGCTGTCATCAACATACACGGTCCACTGGGTTTCATCTTGCTCAGTATGAACATGCACTTCACCACCAGCTTCCGTATAACGAATACTGTTACCCAATAAGTTGACCATAATCTGTTTAAAACGGTCTATATCTAATTGTAATGAAGTGCCATCGCCCGTTGCTGTAATTTTCAAATCGGCTTGTTCAAACTTCGGTTTAAAGCTTTCAACCTCCTGCACAACGACATCCCACGGATTAATCGTAGTGAGATAACAATTTAATTGCTGTGCATCAGCTTGCGCCAAATCAGCCAAATCTTTGGTCAATTTTTTCAGACTACTGACTTGATTCAACATCGAAGTAAAATGCTCTGGCGTTGGCTTACGAATACCGTCCTGCATCGCCTCAATTTGAGCCTGCAACACCGCCAATGGGGTTTTTAATTCATGTGAAGTATCGGCCACCCATTGACGACGTGACGTTTCATGCTGATCGAGAATCACAGCCAACTGGTTCAATTCATTCGATAAATCACCAAGCTCATCATTACGGTTCACCGCGACTTGATGTTGATAATTGCCCTTTGTTAACTCACGTGTTCCCATTAACAAACGCTGAATCGGTTTTTTAAAGTAGGTCGCCAATAACAGTGCAGCAATTAAACTTGCAATAAATGTCAGCACATAAACCAATAACAAATAACGTTTTTGCTTACTAAAGAAGTTAATACTGATCGCATCATCTTGCTCGAGTACAGGTTTGAGCCCCAAATACCCCACGATTTGATTATTTACCATAATCGGACGATAAGAAATCTGTTCATCTGTCGGCTCACCCACCACAAATTGGCGCTGTGCATCATATAAAGATAAACGTGAACTCAAGCCCAAGCGGTCAGGCATTTGAATAAACTGTTTTTTACCACCATTGTTGGTATTGTTTTGAGAGGATTGACCGGCATCTTTATCTTTTTCATCCGCATTCGACTCTTTGGGGCGGAACACATTTTGATTCGCGCTTAAAGGAAATTTTAAACCTTCAAAGGGTTGAAACTCAGACGGTAAGTTTTGTTCAAGCCATTTTAGCTCTTCAGTTTTTTGTTCTGCCGTTTGCTGTGGCGTTGCCAACATCGATGCTGCATTCAAACTATGATCTTGAAAATAGCGCTGCTGCAATGCAATGTCATATTGACGACGTAACCACCACCGAGAGAGACGATCATAGTCATCTGGTGCTGCCTGCCCTTCAATTTGCAGAATCTGTGCCTGAATCGCATTGCCCCAATCATGATAGACCGTATACACATCGGCTAAATTTTCAATGACATGGTCAAGCTTTTGCATCTCGACATCGGCCACATATTTGGTGAAATTACGCTGCATATTCCAATGCAAAACGCCAAGACTTACCGTTGTGATGACGAGCGTCGTCAACAGCACAGTCAGAAACAAGCGTAGGGCAATCGGGATACGACGTATTTTCAAAAGAGAACTCTCATTTTTCTTCTATATTCATTATTGTAGCGAACACGCAACTAAAAAACTCTCCATTGTTTCTACATCTTTATTATTTAATCTTTAACCATCGGAAAAATATCTAATCTGGTGGGGGTAAAGACTATGAAACAAATGACTAAAATGGCTTTAATCGGTGCAAGCGTATTGAGCATGGGTGCACTCACTGCCTGTCAATCGACAACCGCACCAAAAGATAACGATCATGGCCGCATGATGAAACAACATCATGGTGATCAAGATCGTCGTATGTCACCTGAGCAACGTGAACATTTTAAACAAATGCGTGCCGAGCAACGTCAAGTGTTTGCTGATATGCAAAAAGCCTGCGATGGTAAGGCTACAGGTTCAACAGTTCAAGTAAAAGCTGGCGATAAAAATATTGATGGTACATGTACCATGGTGTTCAAAGCAGACCGTCAAGACATGAAAAAAGCACGTGGTGAACACAAACCAATGCGCGGTGAACATCATCCAATGCGTGGCGACATACGTGGTCAGATGCAACGCGGTGAGCCACTGACTGATGCAAAACGTGCAGAACTGACTAAACAGTTTGATCAACGTTTAGCAGAACGCCAAGCGAAGCAACAAGCGATTATGAAAGCATGTCAAGGCAAGACTGATGGCAGTGCGGTTGCCATTAAAGTTGGCGAACAGCAAATCAATGGTAAATGTGAAGTGCGTTTCCAACCTAAAGCCCCTGTTGCCCCAACGCCAGCACCAGTGAAATAATCCAAACTTAGATCGCGATATCATTGCATAAAAAAGGCACTCCCATGAGTGCCTTTTTTATTGGACATATCTTTTTACGCTTTTTGACTATTTGTGTCATTCATTTTCACCTAAAAGCGTTTACACTCAATGCACTTAGCTTTTTCAAGGGATATTTCTTTGACTTTACAGTCACCAACAAATCACCCTGAAATGCTTGTACCCAATAAGAAGATGTTGCACGATTAGAACCATTCCAATACGTGTCATTGAAGACACGTTCAAATGTTTATTTAGGATTACTAACGCTGGTAGAAACCAGTATTGAGGAAAACGATATGCCACAATACAAAGCGCCCTTACGTGATATGCAATTTGTTCTGCATGAACTATTAAAAGCAGAAGATCACTATGCACAACTGCCTGCATTTTCAGACACCGTAAGCCGTGAGTTGGTTGACCAATATCTAGAAGCTGCTGCTGACTTCTGTGAAAATGAACTTTCTCCTCTTAACCAAGTCGGCGACCGTGAAGGTTGTACTTGGAATGATGGCGTTGTCACAACACCAACTGGTTTTAAAGAAGCGTATCAAAAATATATCGAACTTGGTTTCCCGTCTTTGTCTGCTGAAGAACAATACGGCGGTCAAGGCTTACCAGTTTCACTAGGCAATATCATTTCAGAAATGGTGGGTACGTCGAACTGGGCATGGGGTATGTACCCTGGTCTGTCTCACGGTGCTGTCCGCACATTAGAACATCACGGTTCTCAAGAACAAAAAGACACTTACCTGCCTAAACTTGTTTCAGGTGAATGGACAGGTACGATGTGCTTAACAGAATCTCATGCAGGTTCTGACTTAGGTATTATCCGTTCTAAAGCTGAACCACAAGCAGACGGTAGCTACGCAATCTCTGGCGAGAAAATCTTTATCTCTGCTGGTGAACACGACATGGCTGAAAACATCATCCATATCGTCCTTGCTCGTCTACCAGGTGCACCAAAAGGCACGAAAGGTATTTCATTATTCATCGTACCTAAATTCAATGTAAATGCTGATGGCTCAATTGGTGAGCGCAATGCTGTACGTTGTGGTTCGATTGAACACAAAATGGGTATCCATGGTAACGCGACTTGTGTCATCAACTTTGATAACGCAAAAGGTTTCTTGATTGGCCCTGAAAACCGCGGTCTAAACTGCATGTTCACATTCATGAACACTGCACGTATCGGTACTGCTGTACAAGGTCTTTCAGCTTCTGAAGGCGCTTTCCAAGGTGCGCTGGCTTATGCAAAAGACCGTTTGGCAATGCGTTCACTTTCAGGCCCTAAAGCACCTGAAAAAGAAGCAGATCCAATTATCGTTCACCCTGCTGTACGCAACATGCTCATGACGCAAAAATCATTTGCTGAAGCTGGTCGTGCTCTGGTTTACTTATTGTCTTTCCATGCCGATATCGTGGAACAAGGTGCAACTGAAGAAGAACGTAAGTTCTCTGACAATATCTTGTCATTATTAACTCCAATTGCTAAAGCATTCTTGACTGAAACAGGTTCTGAATCTGCAAAACACGGTGTTCAAGTATTTGGTGGCCACGGCTTCATTTCAGAACACGGTATGGAGCAAATCGTACGTGATACACGTATCTCTTGCTTGTACGAAGGTACGACTGAAATTCAAGCAATTGACTTGTTAGGCCGTAAAGTATTGGGTACTCAAGGTGCAATGTTGAAAGACTTCACCAAGATCATCCATAAATTTGTTGAAGCCAACAAAGACAACGCTGCCATGAAAGAATTTGTTGAGCCGCTTGCTGCGCTAAACAAAGAATGGGGCGACCTGACTATGCAGATTGGTATGAAAGCAATGCAAAACCCAGAAGAAGTGGGTGCTGCTGCGGTCGATTACTTGTACTTCTCTGGTTATGTAACGCTTGCTTACCTATGGGCCCGCATGGCGCTAGTTGCGCAAGAAACTTTAGCTGCAGGAACAACAGATGTTGATTTCTACAATGCGAAAGTAACGACTGCCCGTTTCTACTTCAAGAAAATCTTACCGCGCGTCCGCTCTCATGTAGAAGTGATCGCAGGTGGCCTAGATCCTCTTATGGCATTGGATGCAGAACACTTTGCATTCTAATGTGAATATCTAAAACATATTCAAAAAATTGTACTCTTGAGTGCAGAAATAGAGAAAGGACGGTCATAGCATTGGCAGTCCTTTTTCTTTATAAATAGTCCCATAATTTTACTTTGGTCAATTTTCTCCACGCTTTGTGCCGATACAAATTGCCCCAAGTCCACAGATTCAAACAATAAACAGGTGAACGAACATGCCAATTTATAATGCGCCTCTTGCAGATATGAAATTCATCTTAAATGATGTTTTTAAAGCAGAACAATTCTGGCAAAACAACGAAAATCTTGCTCACGTTGATGCTGCAACTGCAGAAGCCATTCTTGAAGAAATGGCAAAATTTGCGCAAAACGTCACTCATCCTTTAAACCGCACAGGTGATGAAGAGGGCGCAACCTATAGCAATGGCAATGTCACGACTCCTGCTGGTTTCAAAGAAGCATTTAAACAATATGCAGAAGGCGGTTGGATTGGTCTAGGCGCAGATGAAGAATGGGGCGGTCAAGGCATGCCAAAAATGCTGACTGTTCTGTCTGACGAAATGCTGTTTGCAACCAACCCATCATTCATGCTCTACCCGCTTCTTTCTGTAGGTGCAGGCATGGCGTTAAACAGCTATGCATCACAAGAGCAAAAAGAAACTTATTTGCCAAAAATGTACACAGGTGAATGGTCAGGCACGATGTGCTTAACTGAGCCGCATGCAGGTACAGACTTAGGCATTATTAAAACTAAAGCTGAACGTAATGAAGACGGTACTTATAACATTACAGGTACGAAAATTTTCATCACTGGCGGTGACCACGACCTTTCTGAAAATATCATCCACTTAGTTTTAGCGAAAACGCCTGATGCGCCTGCGGGCTCACGCGGAATTTCACTCTTCATCGTACCTAAATTCTTGGTGAATGCAGATGGTTCATTGGGAGAGCGTAATGCTGTAGGCCCTGGTTCTATTGAACATAAAATGGGGATCAAAGCGTCTGCCACATGTGTGATGAACTTTGATGGCGCGAAAGGCTACCTGGTTGGTAAAGAAAATGAAGGCCTTGCAGCGATGTTCGTGATGATGAACTACGAACGTCTGTCTATGGGTATTCAAGGCCTAGGTGCTTCTGAATTTGCTTATCAAAATGCAGCGCAATATGCGACTGATCGTTTACAAGGTCGCAGCGCTTCTGGCGTGCAATCCCCTACAAAACCTGCAGACAGCATCTTAGTTCATGGTGATGTACGTCGTATGTTGCTGAACGCACGTGCCAACAATGAAGCGTCTCGTGCATTTGCGGTTTATGTTGGTCAACAACTGGACATTACCAAGTTCTCTACTGACCCAGAAGCAGTCAAAGCAGCCAATAACCGTGTTGCGCTATTAACACCGATTGCGAAAGCGTATTTAACTGATACAGCTTTCCAAGCAACACTCGATGCGCAAATGGTCTTCGGTGGTCATGGCTTTATTCGTGAATGGGGTATGGAACAATGTATCCGTGACCTCCGTATTGCACAGATTTACGAAGGGACCAACGGTGTTCAATCGCAAGACTTAATTGGTCGAAAAACCATTAAGTGCAATGGTGAATTCATTGCTGAATATATCCAAGAAATCCGTGATTTTGCCAATAACTTAGATGCCAGCTTGAACTACATCAAAGATGCAACCTTAGATGCAGCAGCTGAAGTTGAAGCTGTGACTCAATATGTACTTGAAGCTGCTCGTGAAAATATTGAGTTCCCGAACTCAGCAGCAGTTGATTACCTACATGCTGTAGGCCTGCTCAGCTTTGCCTATATGTTTGCCCGCATTGCAGATGCAGCAAAAGACAAAGATGGCGAGTTCTACCAAAACAAACTTGCACTGACTCTTTACTTCACGCAGCGTATTTTGCCTGAATTGGCTTTACGCATTGCCAAAGTGAAAGCAGGTTCTGAAGTGATCATGAACTTCTCTGAAGATTACTTTACCAACCAAGCTTAATTAGCCGTACAAAATCAAAAATGCCCGATTTATCGGGCATTTTTTTATTCATCTACTACTCTTATTACATAACCACTGAGTACAACTTTTTTCAAAAAATCATAAGCATATTTACTTATTCGCAATCACCTAATTCCATTCGATATGTAAAACAAGGATGGAGCTGATCGTCTAGCATTGGAAATGTAGCCCAATGCGTTGTATCTTTATCTTGTTTAAACCCTGCCTTCATTAAGACATTTTGTGATGCTAGATGTTCCTCAGCACAAAAAGATGAAACAACCTTCGTGACCTGATTCTGCTTTAAATACTTAATTCCCCCAATTAAAGCCTCAGTCATATAACCACAACCATGAAAATTCACCCCTAACCCAAAATGTATTTCTCCATGGTTGTCTTGATTGAAGAAATACAGTAAGCCCATCGCTAAATGCGTATTCTTATCACTAATCACCCATGCAAAATCAGGATTGTGTATCGACCAATAATGATCTGCCCACTTTTCTA
The DNA here is from genome assembly GCF_013419215.1 of Acinetobacter sp. YH12096. NCBI lineage: Bacteria > Pseudomonadati > Pseudomonadota > Gammaproteobacteria > Moraxellales > Moraxellaceae > Acinetobacter > Acinetobacter sp. YH12096. Next base: position 14,471 of record NZ_VPAM01000026.1, read on the forward strand.
AAACACTCTTAGTCTGTTGAATCGTTTTATGTGGCAACCGCTGCAGATAACGAGTTGCTTCTATATTCGAAAAATATGTTTCGTATAATGAAATTTCATCTCCTAACTGATACTTTCTCAGGCATAAACGTTCAGTTTCAATCCTATTGGGCATGATTATTTAGCCTGTTATTTCATGGGATAAAATTTTTTGATCGACTCCGCCATTTCAGCATTCGACCTTTCCAAAGCTTTTTCCACATTCATCGCATCTATAGCGCTGCGATTTTGACTGACTTTAAATTTCCCGATCATCGACTGAATATCGATTTCAATTGCTACAATTTTTTCCAGTTGTTCCGCAATAAAATCATGAGGCGCATCGCCCATTTTCCATGGCATGGGTTGCGTCGCTTCATGAGTACGAGTTAAACAAGCCAAAATTCCACGTAAATATTTTTCATCTGCAATTTTACGTATCTTGCCTTTAACATGGACTACACGATAATTCCATGTCGGCACGACACGGTGATGTTCTTGTTTTCCTTCGTACCAATTTGGCGAAATATATGCTTCGTCGGCATGAAAAATCACATAGGCTTGCGCTGACTGATTTAGCAATTCAAACATTGGATTGGCCTTAGCAATATGACCGCGTAATACACCTAATTCGCCTGACTCAGCGTCATATTCTAGTGGTAAATGATTCACTTCCAACTCACCATTGGGTGCAGTCAGTATTACTGTCGCCAAAGCATACTTACGCATAAGATCAATCAGATCAGGGAGTTCATCATGTTTAAAATGCGTTGGTTGATACATCGTCGCTTCATTCTTATAGGACAAAATTTAAGCTCAAACTTAACATTAAAAACTTTATTAAACCTAAAAAATATTTTTGTCATATGCGCTTCATGTGCATGAAATTTGCTTGGTATTTAATGACTAGTTCATCATTGAATATTCACGCAATTTACACAGGAGGAAGATATATGAAACACCGTGATCCCAAAGTAGAAAAAGTTGAAGCCCTCCTTGACCGTTTTGGCAATATTGCTGTAGAAGGTTTTCATTATCTTGCACTGTTTGTCATCGGCTGTATGATCTTATGGTCTGCGGGTCATACCATTTTTGAAATTATTACAGTTAAACAATTCGCCACGATTGACGATATTTTATTATTGTTTATTTACCTCGAACTCGGTGCCATGGTTGGTATTTATTTTAAAACCAACCACATGCCTGTTCGCTTCCTGATTTATATTGCTATTACTGCCCTGACCCGTTTACTGATTTCGGACATTCAACACGACCATAAAGCAGATATGGGCTTGGTCATTACTACAGGTTCGATTCTAATTTTAGCTGTGGCCATTTTGATTGTGCGCTTTGCCTCTTGGACTTACCCTTCGGTTATTCGAGATAAGCATTCCGAGAAGCCATTACCTGAAGGAAAAACCCCACGTCCGCAAGATGATGAATTGGCTTAAACACTAATTCGTTCCTTCTCCTTTTAGGAGACGAGTAGCACTACTACGCAAGAGAGAGGTTATAAACCTTATCGATTAGGCACCAATACATAGCGACCATTTTCAAAAATCCAGTACATTCCATTGGGTGGTGCTGGTAAACCTAAACGCTGCCAATCACTGATAAAAGTATAGGTTGAACTGGAAATACTCGCGCTGGCAGGATCACCATTTACCCAGCTATAACTTTGTGAATTTTGGATAATCGTAGTCGGTGCTTGATATTGAATACTTATGCCATTTTGCACCTGTGGTGGATATGGACGGTTTGGATAATTGGGATATTGAGGGCGATGAGGATAGTTCGGGTAATGCTGCGGGTAATTGGGAGCATGCTGTGGATAGCTTTGACCATGTTGGGGATAACCAGGCCGATTCATAGTAGGTGGACGCTTAGTGGTATCCACACCTTGATAGTTTGACCATTTGTTTTCCGCAAAAGTACTGGCTGAAGTCATTATCAGCATCACACCTGCAATCGCATAGAATAATGTGGTTTTCACTTAAGCTCTCCTCAACGGTTTATACGCTCAGTATAAATTCCATTGTAGGAGAAAAAATGAATAAAAATCCATCAAGTGCAAGAATTTGTTAATTTTCCGACCAAGCTGATCGCACCTTCAGGCTAGCCTGTTTTTCATTGGATTATGCTAAGATTGATTTTATTTCGTAGTGGATCAAATGCTGTGTCTGAATTAAGTTTTGACCGACTTCATCAATTTTTTTCTAAAGTTCCAAGTATTCAAAAACAACTGATTGACTCGTACGGAACCGATGGTAAAACTGCTTGGTGGTTTAAATTTCAAATTAATGTAGATCACCCTTTAGCATGGCAAACTGTTCAAGAATTGGGCCATGTATTGAACTATATTTCTAAAAATGAACGCTTACCGACTCAATTTTTACCGGTTTCTCCGCCACCATATATGAATGGTGAAGCCAAACAATTTTTATCATGGGTGATTCAATGTAACCATGCCGATTTTCCACCAGATGTTATCTGTGACTGGTTAGAAGCACGGTTACCGCAACCGGTAGATGATGCCGATAAATGGAAAATCAAAACTGATTTGCATGAATTGGATCAAATGACAGATAAGGATTTAGACCAAATCGTTCCGCCAAATCCGGAACCGAGGAATTAAAACTGATTAAATCCCTCCTAACCTCCCTTTAAAAAAGGGAGGAAAGTCCCTCTTTTCAAAAGAGGGATTTAGGGAGATTAAGACAATTCTAAAAAGTAGATAATCCGCTCCATTCCATAAAGCGATACAACACATATTTCAACTTAGAGTCATCGGCATACGTGTCATAATCCACACTCATTTGCTTACCATCACGGTTTGACCACGCCGTATTAAAATACTGATTTGCCTCTTTAAAGACTTGAGCGTCTTTCAAACCAATCACGCGCAAATCAGTTTCTAAATTATAATTTTTCAGGTTACGCGCTGTGAAATTGGCAGAACCTAAAATCATATCTGCCTGATAGGCTGTTCGTTTTAAAATCATCTTGCTATGGCACTGCTCACCTTGGGTATTACACCAACGTACATCAATACCGGCATCGTGTAATTCAGAGGCAACGGGACGATTTGGAATACCATTTTTGGTTCGACCAAAAGCATCTTTATTCGGATCGAGTAATACCCGCACTTTCACGCCACGTTCATGTGCAGCAATGAGTGCTTTGATAATTTTACGTTCTGACAAGTAGAACATCGCGATATCAATTTCAGTTCCAGCTTTCTTCGCGCTATCAATTAAGTCGAATGTGGCATCATAAATTGCTTTTTCAGTTAGCACTTGAACCTGTGGCTGAGTTTTCGCCGCTTCAACATCCTTAATCACCACAAATGGAATATTGGCTTTGGACATCATGCCTACGGCTTGCTCGGTCTTTAACAGATCAATCGCGGTCATGCCTTTGACGGTTAAGGCCACATTAGAATGTCGTGAGCTACCATCATGCGGATTCATAGAGGTGACCAAACCTTTCCAACCTTCAACGGTATCTACCACCAAGGTTTTACGATGATTGGCTTTAAAGTTGAAAAGATCCATATAACTGCGGATCGTCACCTTTTCGGTTCCCAATGGGTTCGGTAACCTGCCTTGTTCAGGATTATTGCCAATATCTTGACAGCAGATATACCAAAAGCCTGACCATGCAGGATTGGATGCACGAAGCGGTACCAAATTGGTTTCCATCAACTCAATGCCCCCTTGTCGTAATTGACGATAATGCTCGGGTTGAATGCCGCCATAGACCGAATTGACCGGGTCAGTAATCACAAAAATTTCCACTTGAGGAGATAGTCGACGCTTCAAAATCAGCGCATCGGTCAGCTCCTGTGTTAATTGTTCATGTTTTAATTGAGAGTCGCCAACTTGCGGATTAAAGAGAAACATATCCAACACAATGGTCGACTGTGCTTCTTCGATCATTTTTAGCATTTCTTTAAAAATGCGATGTTCCTGTTGCTGCTTTCCTTGCGCATCAATATAGGTTTCATCCACTAAAAAGTTCACTTCAGCATGGCGAAGTTTCCCCGTGTAGTTCAGCCCTTCAGGGAGTGGTTTTAGCGTGTGATAGGTTGCCGATGCCAAATAACCTAAAACCAATAAACCAATGACCACACCCACATAGCGACGGCGTGACCAATTGAGCTTGTGATGTATTCGTTGAATGATGCGCATAAGAAAAAACCTAGTCTAATGCGCTCAGACTAGGTTTTATTCATTGATTTTTCAAGAGGATTTCTGTGACTTCACCTAGACTTCCTTAGAAAAGTCTGTGCAAATTCAATTAGAAACCAAATTCAAGACCAACTGTAAAATTACGACCGACTTGTGGAATATTGGCAAGGAATGACGTATGAGAGTAAACATCTTCATCCAATAAATTATTGGCTTTGAAATAAACCCGATAATCATTTTGATCTTTCAACTGGCCACTATAGGCCACGCCCAAGTTCACCATGTTGTAGCCATCTGTTTCACGCTCAAATGCAGTGATTTTGTCTTGTTTGAATACATGTGAATATTCTGCAAGACCTGACCAACCATCGGCAAAGTCAACATCGACCTTGGTTCCTAAGCGCCCGGCAGGCACACGTGGCGCATTTTCACCATCAATTTTGCCGCGAACATAATCACCAAAGACACTGAGTTTATACATATCATTAATGGCATAACCCACTTGAGCTTCCGCGCCATAGAACTTGGCTTTGTCTTGGGTGTAATCAACTAAGCGGAAGTTTTCAAAATTATCTTTAGTTGCAGCATAAATGTAGTTGTCATACCAGTTGTGGTACACATGAACGTGATAATCCAACTGATCTTTTTCATAATGGAAACCTAATTCAAGGTTATTGGATTTTTCAACATCTAGATTTTCATTCCCACGTTCATAGGTATTGGTCGCAAAATGCTTGCCATCTGCATACAGCTCTTGCGCCAATGGCAAACGCTCTTGATGAGAACCCACCAAGGACAATTTATAATTGGGTGCAAACGCCCAGTTCACAGCACCTGAGTAGGAAATACCATAATCGTCATAATTTTTTTGTGCAGAATCGATCTGAATTTTCTGCTGATCGACACGGGCGCCCAGCTCGACATGAAAATCACCAAATTGTTTATGTTCTAAACCAAATACACTCCATTTTTGGGTTTTATTTGGGTTCATCAATGACTCTTCGCCACTGATATTGAGCTTTTGCTGATTGTATTGTGCGCCTATCACCCCTTCCCAATCCGCAATCGGGTTATGCACCAACTCTAAACGACCATCATAGCCCTGACTTTTAAAGGTCGTTGCCGCTGTATCACCTTCAATTTCGTCATGTTGATAATCGGTATAACTCGCATGCGCACGTAGTTTTTGGAAGCCCGCAAACGGATTCGCAAGTTCGGTACGGAAATCATAGCGTTCTGACTTTAAGTCGACCCATGGGCCTGCGGCATCATGATCGTGATCATGTTCGTCATGGGCTGAATGATCATGCTCATCGGTATGCCCATGGTTGTCATGACCATCACAGTGTAGATGGTCATCATGTGGATGACAGCTTTCATATTCATGACTATGACCCGGCAGGCCATATTGGTCTTGTCGGTTGCTATAAGACAGTCCAGCAAAACCACGATCATGAATCCATGACGCGCCCACACTGACATTTTGCCCTTCTGCAAAAGTGTTGCCAACGCGGCGTTCTTTTTCTAATTCACCATCATGATCATGGAAATAATTGGGTGCAATATAATCATTGGCTTTGCGTTTCGAACCTTCTACACGGATGGCAAATTGCTCACCTAAAGTAGCCGTCACACCGGCACTCGCCAATTTTTCATCACTGCCTGAGTTATAACGAACCCCAACTTGCCCTTCATAACCTTTATCAGGAATAGAGGTAGGAATCTTTTGATCGGTAACATTCACCAACCCACCAACCGTCCCAGCTGCATACAATAAAGTGGATGGCCCACGAATCACTTCAATTTGTTTTGCCAAAATCGGATCAACCGTCACTGCATGGTCAGGGGATAAAGTTGAAACATCTGCTGTTTCAGATGCATGCTCCAACACTTTGACACGTGGCCCATCTTGACCACGCAGCACAGGTCGACTTGAGCCTGCACCAAACTGATTTGAATACACTCCAGGTTGTCCGGCAATGGCATCACCAATAGTGACTCCACCTTGTGCCAAATCTTTATGCTTAATAATGTTATCTGCAACCGCAAAATCTGCGGCACTTTGATTTAAAGGATGAACCTGAACATTAATCGCTTCGAGCTTTTGTACCTGTTGTTGCTGATCATCAGCATAAATATTGGGTGCAATCACTGCAAAAATTGAGATTGTGATTAAATTCTTATGAAAGGACATTTGGAGAGACTCAAATCAGGCTATTTTCGAATAATGTTATAATATAACATTTCATTCGTTTTGCAATAAAAAACATTCTAATCTGCCCAAATCATATACACTCACCGATACCACATTGTATTTATTCATATATTTATTTTAGTTCAATGCCTTTTACCATATCCCATGCTGTACTCGCACCGCCTATTTCCAAGTTAAGCGGAAACCGCCTGCCTATTGCAGCACTCGCAATTGGCAGCATGGTGCCAGATTTATTCCGTTTATTTACTAATGCTGACTACAATGGATCCCATCAATGGTCGGGGTTAATTGTTCCAAACTTAATCCTTGGTTTGCTGTTTTGTGTGCTGTGGTATGTGCTTTATCGCCCGATGTTATTTGCTTTTTTTGGTTTAAATAAGCCGCTGCATCTACAGAATTTCAATCAATGCTGTGGGTTTATCCTAAGTCTCATCCTCGCACTCATCATTGGAACTTCGACGCATATTGTTTGGGATGGCTTGACCCATGTTGACTTTCGTACCTTTGCATTTAAGGATCTATTGAGTCTACCGATTCAATTTTTTGGTCATTCATATCCCCTACATCGCGTGTTGCAAATTGGATTATCTGGCTTGGCACTCCCCGTTTTGGCATGGATGATTTATCGTCATCATCTTCACTATCGAAGTACTGCAAACGTCCCCACATCCATCAAATTCTATGTATATTGTTTAGCGGCCCTGTCTTTAGCTGCGGGAATCGCTAGTTATTTTTATTTTGCTGACAGTATTTATTCAGATGCCTTTGTACACGACTTGTATGCCTATGTCGGCAAAGCCATTAATTATTTTTTCCGTGCATTTTTAGCCACGTTTAGCCTCGGTAGTCTGATATTTCTGATCTTAAGCAAGAGCACCAATATTTTTTCAACGTCATCGGCTTAAGCCCATCATTGACCGAAAATTTGCTGTAAATTTGGCTGTTTTAGCAATAAGTCCTTGTGACAAAACAGCCAAAAAGAGGCATAATCCCCTATTCGAATAAAAGCGGTACGCTGTTTACGTATTCGCTGACCTTAACCCATATAGTTGGATTTCTAACGCTATGATGCGAACTCATTACTGCGGCTCACTTACTGAAGCCCAAATCGACCAAACCGTTACATTATGCGGTTGGGTTCACCGTCGCCGTGACCACGGTGGTGTAATCTTCCTTGACATGCGCGACCGTGACGGCCTTGTTCAAGTAGTGATTGACCCTGATACTCCTGAAGCTTTCGCGACTGCTGATAAATCACGTTCAGAATTCGTATTAAAAATTACAGGCCGTGTACGTCGTCGTTACGAAGGTACTGAAAACGCGAATATCGTGAGTGGTCAAATCGAAGTTTTAGGCAAAGAAATTGAAGTTCTTGCTGCGTCTGAAACTCCTCCATTCCCATTGAATGATGAAAATACCAATATTTCTGAAGAAGTACGTTTGAAATATCGTTTCTTGGATATCCGTCGTCCAGAAATGTTAGATCGTTTACGTTTCCGTTCTAAATTAACAAACCTTATTCGTAACTACTTCGAAGAAAATGGTTTCCTAGACGTTGAAACACCGATTTTGACTCGTGCGACTCCTGAAGGTGCGCGTGACTATTTAGTACCAAGTCGTGTTTCTAATGGTAGCTTCTACGCACTTCCACAATCTCCACAATTGTTCAAACAGTTGTTAATGGTTGGCGGTATCGATCGTTACTACCAAATCGCGAAATGTTTCCGTGATGAAGACTTACGTGCTGACCGTCAGCCTGAATTCACACAAATCGACGTTGAAACATCGTTCATGAGTGACGATGACATTATGGATTTGATGGAACGTTTAACGGTTAAGATGTTCAAAGAACTTCTAAACGTTCAGTTCGACAAGTTCCCACGTATGACGTATGCAGATGCAATGCGTGACTATGCATCTGATAAACCTGACTTACGTATTCCTTTGAAACTTGTTGATGTTGCAGACATGATGCAAGACGTTGAGTTCAAAGTATTCGCAGGTCCTGCAAAAGATCCTAAAGGCCGTATTGTTGCGCTTCGCGTACCAGGTGCTGGCGCGCTTCCACGTAGCCAAATTGACGAATATACTAAATTCGTTGGCATTTATGGCGCGAAAGGCTTGGCTTACATCAAAGTCAACGAACTTGAAAAAGGTATTGAAGGTCTTCAATCTCCAATCGTTAAATTTATCGAGCCTATCGTACTTGATCTATTGAAACGCGTTGGTGCTGAAAATGGCGACATCGTATTCTTTGGTGCGGACAAAGCGAAAATCGTAAATGATGCGATGGGTGCTTTACGTATTAAAGTCGGTCACGACATGAAACTTGCAACTTGCGAGTGGGCGCCACTTTGGGTTGTTGACTTCCCAATGTTCGAAGAAACTGATGACGGTAAATGGACGTCTGTTCACCACCCATTCACGCTGCCAAAATCAAGCGTTGAAGAAGTGAAGAACAACCCAGGTGCTGCACTTTCTGTTGCTTACGATATGGTATTGAACGGTACTGAAATCGGTGGTGGTTCATTACGTATCTTCAACCTAGAAATGCAAAAAGCGATCTTCGAAGCGCTTGGTATTTCTGAAGAAGAAGCAGAAGAGAAATTCAGCTTCTTGTTAAATGCCTTGAAATTCGGTGCGCCTCCTCACGGTGGTTTGGCATTCGGTCTTGACCGTTTAGTGATGTTGATGACTGGTGCATCTTCAATCCGTGACGTGATTGCATTCCCGAAAACGAAAACTGCTGAATGTCCACTGACTCAAGCGCCTGCGCCAGTTGAAGCAACCCAATTGCGTGACTTAGGTATTCGCTTACGTGAAAAACCAAAAGCTGAAGAATCTAAATAATCTTACATTTTAAGATTTAGATTTTAAGGTTCAAAAAACCCTGCGCTATGCAGGGTTTTTTTATTTCAACCTACAAAAGGTGGTCGAAAACCTACAAAACATAAATTAAAGATTTGATTTACTTTGCTAATATCAAAACGCTTCAAGTACGTTATGATGTTTCACTACATCCTTTGAGCAATGGACAGCTCAATTTTCCACTTCCAATTATTTTGTTTTTAGATTCAGATCTTTTTGTACTTTTCACTGAATAAGTCCGGTCTCTTGGCAAAATTTATTTTATTCCATGCTGTAAATTTTGAGACCTTGTGATCCATGTACTTTATGTTCAAAATCATCGCGCTATTGCCACTTTGGCTGTTACAAAACTTGGCTTTGATGATCGCGTTTATTCTTAATCTATTTAATTCATCGATCAAACGTATCACTAGCATCAATATTCAACTGGCCTACCCAGACTTGTCCGAGACAGCGCAGAGACAGCTCGTCAGCCAAAGTATCCGAAGCCAATGCCTGACCTATATTGAATTTATTAAATGTTGGGGGATGCCGCCAAGTTATAGCCTGAGCTTATTGAAAAACATTTATGGTGAAAATATCCTCACGGAAGCACTTGCGAATAAAAAAGGTGTCATTGTTGTGGTTCCGCATTTTGGCTGCTGGGAACTACTCAATGCATGGCTGAACTTGTATACAGAACCGATGATTATGTATAAACCGAATAAAAATAAAGGGATCAATCGTTATCTGTTAGAAGCACGTGAGAAGTTTAATGCAACCTTAGTCCCGACAGATGAAACAGGGATCCGTGCCATTTTTAAACATTTGAAACAAGGTGGACTAACAGTCATTTTACCTGACCATTTGCCAAAGGCTTCAGGCGGCATATATTCCAATTTTTTTGGGCAAAATACTTTATCGATCACGCTGGTTTCAAAGCTTGCTGCAAAAACCCAATGTAATGTCATCGGCTTAAGTTGTATTCGACAACCCAACTTAAGGCACTTTGATGTGCATTGCCAAACCTTAGCAGAAGAGATTTCCTCTAAAGATTTACAATGCTCAGTCGACGCACTGAACATCGCGATGCAAGACATCATTAACCAAGCACCTGAACAGTATATCTGGTCTTATAAACGCTTTCGGGTCTGCTTTGGCAATATCAATATGTACCGCAAATAAAGGTGATCTAAGAACATCTCAACCTTTAGAGTTGTGTTCCACAGGCTTGAATTAATCTTATTCAATTGAGATCGATTATCGACAGTGGCATAATAGCCTCAATTTCCACTTTAAGTGATTCTCCTATGGCTATGCGTCCTGAAGTCCGTCGTCGTGCAATCGTGTTGATTGTTTTTTCTGTCGTACAATGGTTGTTCATGCGCTACATTTTAGCCAATGAATTATTCAACTTAACCACCTATAACCGAATCGTTTTATTCTGTGTCAGCAGCCTTGCAGGTGCATTATTAATCTTTGTCGGTTTGATTTATATGGTGTTGAAAGGTAATGCGGATAAAGAATAATTTAAATTAGGCTACTCATTCAAAATAATGGTATTACACTTGAACTTGACATATTTACGACTAATTAAAAAAGCTCCCAAATTCTTTAAGAAACTTGGGTTAAATTCTTTAGAAAAATCAGCTCAAAAATACTATCAAAAGTCGTTACTTCAATATTTATATGAACAGAATGGATACCTATTTGTAGATGCTATAAATCAGTCTACAAACTCATCTTCCGATATAGTCTGGGTATGTTGGCTCCAAGGTATAGAAAGTGCCCCTCCACTTGTCAAAACATGTATTAACTCTATAAAGCAATACAATAGCAATGTATGCCTAATAGATATTAATAATTATAAAAAATATGTAGATATTCCTAATTTTATTATTGATAAGCTCAATAATAAAATTATCACTCCAACTCATTTTTCAGATATTTTAAGATTTGCATTATTAGCTAAACATGGTGGCACATGGATAGATGCTACCTATTTAATTCTAAACAAAGTACCTAAACAAATGTTAATGAATGATTTCTTTACCCTTTCTAGTAATCATTCTACATTTAAACAGTGGATTCCGGAGGGAAAATGGTCTGGTAATTTTATAAAATTTAGTCCTGGTGACTCAACGCCAAAAATCATTTTTCAATGTTTTTTAAACTATTGGGAAAACAATGATTATTTAATTGACTATTTTTTAATTGATTATTTAATAAAACTCAATTATTTAAACAATCTCACATTTAAACAACAAGTCGATAATAACGCTCCTGAGGCCGATAACATCTTCTTACTTGCAGAAATACTTTTCGAACCTATCACGCCTACAAATAATTATCGATTAGAACAAGACAGTATAAAAATTTATAAGCTTTCTCATAGAGTTGATACCCTATCACAGAGTATCAACAGCACATATTACGAGAAATATATATTAAACAAATAATAGACCTCTTGCGAAAGTATAGTTTTATCTAATTTTTGAATTGGCTAAAGCCTCATAAAATATAGCTTTTGGCTGCTTAAAATGTGACTAACGCAAGAAGTCTAATATTATTTCATTACGACATCAATTTCACTTACTTTTATTTCATTATTATGATGCAATAAAAACACATTAAATAATCGCTCAGACAAAAAACCAAATATTCTTTTTTGATATGAATTATAAGAAGAAATATCTAATTCTTTTTCAAGCTCAAATAAAATTTTAAACATCCAATTACAGTATTTGTCTAACCAAATTTTATGCATGACAAACATATTGAATAAAGATATTCCTTTAATCGAATTACTCAAACAATCAAATGCCTTAATATATTCAGGACTATTCTTCTCAATTATTTGACGTAATAACATAAAGTCAGCCAGATAGTGATCTTTTTCATAATGTTCTTTAACGCTAATAGCTTTTTTTGAAAATCGTAATCCAAAAAATTTTTTAACTTTAAAGAACTGATTTCTCTTTGCGACCCAAATATGATTTTCAGCTAATTGGCTAATATCATTTGTTGTTAGTAGCTCACCTTGTTGATTCACAAAATAACGTCGATAATGTACTAATCCTAATATTTTTGCCTCAGAATTTTTCCACATCCAATACAAAGCTGTTAATTCACAAAATGAAGCGTTAAGGTGAGATATATGATCTCCAGTATTATCACCGATAATACCTAGATCTAATAATGAGTTTTCCTTTCCCACATGAATCGGAATATAAGGCTCTATACATGGAAAATCATATGCTTTGTGCGTTGCGATGTAGACCTCATGTTTCATCAGGAAATACCCTCCTGATGGTAAAAACTTTCAATCAGTTTTCCTTGTACGATATCTTTAAGCATTTTTTTTGACAAATCTAAAGCCTCTCTTATTGTTACATCCATATCCATATAACGATAAGTTGCTAAACGTCCTGCAAATGTTACTCCTCGCTCATCCCGAGCAAGCTTTATATATTCATCTAAGATTTTTTTGTCATCAACCAATCTAATAGGATAATAAGGAATATCTTTTTCTGTGCATGCTCGACTATATTCTTTAAAATAAATAGTTCGATGATGTTCTTCCCAAGGTGTAAAGTGCTTGTGCTCTGAAATACGTGTAAATGGAACCTCTTCATTTCCATAATTCATTACTGCAGTACCTTGAAAATCTCCTTCCGCCTCAAACTTAATAAAATCTAGAGTTCTATAACCTAAATGACCTTTTTTGTAATCAAACCACTCATCAAGCTTGCCCGTCCAAATGATATGATCAAATTCATTTTTTAATAAAGCATCGAATTTTGTAGTAAGTTTAATAGCAATATTTTCATGCGATAAAATATTTTGCACTAAATAAGTATAACCATCTCGAGGCATACCCTGATATTTATGTGAAAAGTAATTATCATCATAATTAAAACGAATAGGCAAACGCTTTAGAATACTGGCAGGCAAACTACTCGGTTCACATCCCCATTGTTTTTTAGTATAACCTTTAAAAAAAGACTCATATAAATCTTTACCAATAAACTTTAAAGCTTGCTCCTCAAAGTTTTTTGGTTCTTGAATATCATCTGATGCAATTGATTTAATCCAATCCTTTGCCTCTTGAGGGTTCATACTTTTTTTATAAAATTGATTAATCGTATGTAAATTAATTGGTAACGAATATACTTCATTATTATATGTTGTTTTCACACGATTAATGTAAGGAACAAATTCACCAAACTTATTAATATATTTCCATACTAGTTCATCACTTGTATGGAAAATATGTGGCCCATAGACATGCTCCATGATCCCTGTATTCTCGTCTCGTAAAGTATGACAATTTCCAGCAATATGAGAACGCTGATCAATCACCGTGATTTGATGTCCGTGTTGGGCCAACTCTCTGGCAATAACAGCACCTGTAAAACCAGCTCCAACTATAAGAAAATTCATTATTTACTCTATCAATCTAAAGGTTTACGCAACTCTATATTTAAAAAACAGTTGAAATTTAAGACTTTGCTCTTAAACTATTAAAATACTCAACCACTTCTGAAATAAACTTATTATGCTCTTTCGCAATTTGTTCAAAGCAATAAATATTTAATGCTTCTTGTTTTGCATTTTGTGCAATTTCTAATGCTTCATCTGGATGATTTATCAGATATTCAATACCATTAGCCAAGTCTTCAGGATCTCCAACTTTACTAACCCAAGCATTTTCACGATGCTTACATACTTGCATAGGTCCAATATGATCACTACTCAATACGATCTTTCCCCAGCCAAATGCATCTAAAATACCGAGTGGTTGAATATCAGTTAATGAGGTAATCGCCATCATATCTGCTTGATGATAAATCTCGACTTTTTGTTGAGCATCTACCCAGCCAGGAAATTTTACTAGATGTTCAATTCCGAAGCTCTTTACCATTTCTTGATATTCTTGTTTATTCTCGCCATCACCAGCAAGAATAGCATTTATAGATATTCCTCTTTTATTAAGTATATGAATAGCTTCAATTACAACATGAACTCCCTTATTTGGAATCATTCGTGTCAGCATGCCAATAGTTGGTGGAGATTTCAAAGGAGATGGAAGTGCTGGCTCATCAGGTAAATGCATAAGATTTGAAATGACACGATGCATTTTATGTTCATCTTGCTCCTTAGTGAGCCTTGATTTAACTAAATCCTGAATATAAGGAGTAATATGAATAAATGCATCTGCACGCACTGTCCGTTTCACATTATGACTATGATTAACTGCAATAACAGGAATTTTCTTTTCCATACCAATCATAGCATTCTTGAAAAGCCATACCGCTTTTCCACTATGAGCGATTACAGCATCCGGTTGTTGCTGTTGGATAAAATTTCGAACCTTCATGGCAGCAATAATGCTATAGAATCCAGTATTTGGAATTACATGAATAGGACGTTGACCACTGCTTAAATGTTTATTTTCCTCACCGCGCAATAGAACAACTTCATGTCCTCCTATCTGCTCTAAGGTATCGGCAATATTCAACATAGCTTGCCATCTACCGCCAGTTGCATCACCATATACAGTATTAATAATCTTCAATTTTTTCAAAATATAACCTTAAAACAATTTAAGCAGTGACCCTTTATCTCAATATTCTAATATTTTAAACTTATTTAATCTATTCCCCTTTCTTAAATTCCACACCCTTAGCTCATAACTAGCAGTTCTGACAAATTTAATGAATTTTGCTACCATACCAAATAGATAGATCAAACTTTCAAATATTATGAAAAGCAAACCTAGCCTTGCAGTTCTCCTGATTCATGACCAACGTGCTGGACATTTAAATCCTAGCCTTGGCGTATATGACTGCCTAGAAACAGCTTATGCAACAACTTTAAAAAATGCAGAAACTCCCGATATAAAAAAATGGCAGATCAGCCTGTTAAAAAAACTGACTTGGTATCCTTATTTATTCGATCTTTGCTCACGTATTCTTTTTAATGATTTGTCACTCAAGCAAAATATTGACTGTATTATTTGTTCAGGCATGCCAAATTTGCTCTATGGCCTTGCGATAAGCCGGAAATTAAAAGTTCCAATATTTTATGCGGGCGATTTGCGCAAGGTAAATGGACAGTTGGTCAACTGTACCATTACAGCACTAGAACAAAAAACGGACTCTGACCAAGTAGTGCTAACTACCCCTCCAGTAAAAAAAGACTTTTTTACCTTACAGTATGATCAGCTTGATCAAACTACGGCTTTATTAGTTTTAGGTGGTCCGACAGATGAGCATCCTTTTTCAACTGAAGATTTTGAAAAAATGATTAAAAAATTTATTGCTTTTTGTGCTCAAAATCAGTTGAAAGGATTAATTACCAATTCTCGCCGCACACCTAATTTAGAAGGCTATTTTCAAAAGACCTCTATTCCCTCAAATATTCAATTACATTTAGTTCAAACTGAAAATGCTTTATCTTTAGTGCAGCTTATTCAACAGTCCAGCTATATTTTTGTTACGGAAGACAGTACCTCCATGCTCGCAGAAACAATTCAAAGTGGCCGTTTTGTCAGTTCCATATATAGCCCTAAGTCTATTTTAGAACCTTTAAATAAGAAATATATTGAAGCTCAACTCATGCAGCGACAAAAGCTTGAAGAAATCTTTCAGTATCCAAGTATTAGAAATACCCAAGATTTAAACTCATCAACCCCAATTACCCAAGCTTTTAAACGTAATTTAGGATATTAAAATGATTTCAGTCATCCTCACTCATTACAATAAAGGCCTATTACTCAATAGAACCATTGAATCACTACAACCTCAAAATGAAAATTTACACGAAATTATTGTGGTAGATGACTGTTCTACAGACCCAGAATGGTGCAAAAACAGTAAATATCTACTAGATACTTACCCTAAAATTAAAATCATTCAAAATACAGATAATAAAGGCCCAGCTGTTCGTTTAAATCAAGGTGCATTTTCTGCAACAGGTGATTATCTATTTTTTATGGATGCTGATGATGTTTTAGCACCTAATCGTCTCAATATGTTTTTAGAAGAAATGCAAAAGCAAAATGCCGATTTATGTTATGCAGAAAAAGTAAAAATTCACGATCTGAATGAAATTCAGAAGCATACTCTTGCAACATGGCAATTTAGCACCACACCTTTAAATTACGTACTTGAAAATAATATTATGCAGATGTGCGTTATGTGTACACGTGACTTATTTAAAAAATCTAAAGGTTGCAATGAAAATATATTTATTCAAGATGAATCACTAGCTTTAAACTTAGCTAAATATTCAAAAAAAATAATTTCTAGTGGCTTACATAGTGTTTTTGTTATTTTAGATGAAACCGAAACAAAATCTATCCGTGGAGAAAACCGTCTATCTCGCCATCTAGAGCAACAACACCATGATATGTTCTTCACAATTGATGATTTTATCCAAGATTACCCAGATATTACTGAACAAAATAAAAAACTACTGATCAAAAAAGCGATTTCAACCTATTGGAAAAGTATACGCCATACACCACAGAAAAATTTTACAGACTTTCTTATTTATTTAGCTGCGCGCATTGATCCAATTCAAACGTGGGACAAACACCACATGAAACTCACTAGCTATTTCAATCAATTAAATCATGTAAGGAAAATTAATAGCAGGGAGAGCAATTAAGCTCTTTTCCCTAATTTCATCCGCAACTTCACCGCAAACATTGAGTCCTTACCACTAACTTTAATCCGTTGTAATTGCATAAAGTCGGGACTTAGGCCATCAATACCCTCTTTGGTGGTCACAGCATTGCTATAACCTGCCTGCTCTGCTAAACACACATCGCGCTCAGAATAAATACCGAAAGGATAGGCAAAACTACTCACAGACATTCCAATTAATTGCTCTAATTGTTTTTTCGATTCTCTAAGTTCAAACAAGCATGCTGCATCATCCAATTTATCCAAATTGGCATGTGTCAAAGTATGCGAACCAATTTCAACAAGACCACTATGTGCCAGATACTGAACTTGCTCATCATTCAGTTTAGGTTCACGTGCCAATTCACCACTATTATGATGGGCTTTTTTATAAGTCGACCAGTCACGATCATGGCGATCAACCACCACATAAATAGTGCCTTTGGCTTGGTACTTTTCTAGTATGGGAAAAGCATTTTCTAAGTTATCTAAATAACCGTCATCAAAGGTAATCGCAACTGTTTTTTCTGGATGTTGCCCCCAATTTTCAACCAATTCCTGCATGGTAACGAAGTGAAACCCTTCTTTTTTCATCCAAGCGACTTGCTTTTCAAATTCAGCAGGTTTCACTCTTAATTTATTAAACTTCGCACCATCAAAATGTTCTCGGACCATGTGATACATTAAGACACGTGGTCTTTTCCAATCTACTGCCGGTTTCCACCATGCATATTTAAGACTAAATGCAATCATCAAAACCAACAGAAAAATGAATATATAAATCACGGTTAAGACCAGTTATTTTGTCAGAAGATATGTTGCCACACGATCCGCTTCTTTAAAAGCACTAGGTTCAGCCAATTGCAAAATTGAACTTGATAAAGAAACCAGGCCCTTTTGCAAAATCAAATCTATTGAACCTGTAATCCGATCTTCCTTCAACCGATCCACTTCAATCACCCCGACTTTACAACCCGCGGTGAGAGCCTCGTAAATCATTGAAACACTATCTTCAGTTACCCAAACCGCTTCGGCTTTTTGCATTTCTTCGAAAATCCAACCTTGCGGAGTGTCTTCAACTGGGAAAATCTGTACTTTTTCAATATTCTTTAACTGTTTTAATTCTGCTAAAAACGCTTTTGGTGTGCGCCGTGAAGTGGTCAAAATGATTTCTGAATTTAGATTCTGCTCGACTATCTGTTCAATTGCATGAAGTACTTTAGCTGCATTCCACTGATGGCGTTTTGAAGAGCCACCCAAAGCGATCAGGATTCGACCATGCTGATGCCGTTCTTCATTTACAATAGGATTTAACGCACCTTGTGTCGTTAGTACTTTATTAGATGCCTGAATACCATCGTGCTGTGGAATCACCGCATAATCAAACCATGCAAACGGCAAGCTTGGTTTCATTAAAATAATAGTTTTGGCTTTGTTATACACTTTGCCTAACAGCCATACCCTAAAATGCGTATGGCTGCCAACACCAAAAATATAGGTCGGCTCGTGTTCTACAGCATGAACTTGATGGCTAAATAGCGCAGAAATAAGTGTCACTATAGATAAATCATCAATTGAAATTTCTTGAAATGTGACTGCTTCCTGAGATTGGCGCTGCATGGCTTTAAATAAACCCAAAGCTTGTGAGCGATGTCCTGCTTTACCATCACTGACATAAACAATATGCATAGTCACGTTCCCAAAAATTCAATATCTTCAAGCCAATAAAAAAGGCGAAACTTAGTTTCGCCTTTTCATCTTAACCGATCAGCTTATTTTACGTAAGTTAACCAGTGCGCATATTTAGGGTCTTTACCCTGAACCGCATTAAAGAATGCAGTTTGGATTTGCTCAGTGATTGGACCACGACAACCTTCACCAATTTGACGGTCATCATATTCACGGATTGGCGTCACTTCAGCAGCAGTACCTGTGAAGAATGCTTCATCAGCGATATAGAATTCGTCACGTGTAATACGACGTTCAACCACTTCAAAACCAAGGTCTTTCGCAATCGTAATAATGGTTTGACGGGTAATACCATCAAGTGCACCACCCGCGATGTCAGGAGTATGAATCACGCCATCACGAACTAAGAATACGTTTTCGCCTGAACCTTGACATACATAACCTTGTGGGTCGAGTAACATTGCTTCGTCATAGCCAGCATGTGCCACTTCTTGGTGTGCAAGAATTGACAAAGTATAGTTACCAGATGCTTTTGCTTTACACATGGTCACGTTTGGATGATGGTGCGTAAATGAAGACGTTTTAACACGGATACCCTTCGCCATCGCTTCATCACCAAGGTAAGCACCCCAGCTCCATGCAGCAACAACGGCATGAATGGTATTGTCAGTTGCTGCAATACCTAATTTTTCTGAACCAATAAAAATAATTGGGCGTAAATAGCAAGAAGCCAATTTATTTTCACGAACCACATCAATTTGAGCTTGTTCTAATGCTGCATGATCAAATGGGACTTTCATTTGATAAATTTTTGCAGAATTTAATAAACGCTTAGTGTGTTCTTTTAAACGGAAAATAGCCGTTCCATTCGGAGTTTCATAAGCACGGACGCCTTCAAACACACCCATGCTGTAATGCAATGTATGTGTTAATACGTGAGTTTTCGCCTCACGCCAGTCAACTAATTGTCCATCTTGCCAAATAAAACCATCACGATCAGCCAAGTTCATGGCACACACTCCAAATTTTTATACACAGTCATTTTTATCCAATGCAAACGTTGCAGTTGGATCAATTAATCTTTGCCATAGCTTGCAAACGACCACTCGGGTATCGTGCCAATCGTCAGCTGAAACTTGCATGGATTGATTCGCAAGTGCTAAACGGTGGCTCTCGGCTCGTTCACGGAGATAAGCTTGAATCAATGCTGTCGCATCGGCGCTGGATAAGCAATCCGTTCTTGCGGCATCCTCAAGGATTCGTACGTTGTCAGAGTAATGGGCGAGATCGGGATTCGACCCACTCCATGCTAATACTGCATACTGTGCCATAAATTCGATGTCAACGATACCACCTGCATCTTGTTTTAAATGAAAAATTCCATCTTTTTGCTGCTCTTTGGAAGAACCTAGATGGTCTTTCATTTTTTGGCGCATTTTGAGCACTTCTGCACGAACATTGTTCTCATCTCGTGGCTGCGTCAAAATATTGCAACGCAAGTTTTCAATTTCAATCCGTAAACTGTGCTCACCTGCAATGGTTCTGGCACGAACCAAAGCTTGATGCTCCCAGACCCAAGCATTTTTATGTTGATATTGCTCAAAGGCTTTTAAGCTGGTCACCAACAACCCCGCTTCTCCCGAAGGTCGTAAACGTGTATCCACTTCATACACTCGACCATCTAGGGTTTGCGTGGTCATTAAGGACATAAATTTTTGTGCCACCCGCATGGCAAATTCAAAGCCACTAATTGGTTTCTGTCCATCGGTATCGGCTTGTTCGTCCATATAGTGAATAAACACCAAATCCAAGTCCGAACCATAACCCAACTCGATGCCACCCACCTTGCCATAGCCAATTACCGCGAAAGCCGTGTGATCAATCGAACAACGTTGCCCTTCTGCATCAATTGGAAAGCCATGCTTTTTGGCAACAATTTGATATGCCAAATGCAAGGTTGCATTCACAGATACTTCAGCAATATCGGTCAATGCATCCGATACTTTCATCAACGGACTTTCGGCCAAAACATCACTAGCAGCTACTGCTAAGACATTGGATTTTTTAAATAATCGAAGAACACGCATCTGATCTTCAACTTGATCAATTTCAATTCGAAGCAGTTGTTGACGTAGAGAGTCTTCTAAATCTTTACGCTTTGGCAGCTCAAAATCCATCGACAAAAACTCATCTAACAGCACGGGATAATGCGTCAATTCTTCGCAGATCCAAGGACTGACTGTCGCCATTTTCACTAATCGTTGTAATGCCCCTTTGCTCTCAATCAGCATCACCAAATAGACCGTACGGCGCAGCACCGACTCCACCAAAGGCATGAGACGTAGTAAGGCCACCTGAGGTTTATCTGACTGTAATATCGCTTCAATAAGATGTGGCCAAAAGGTTTTTAAGCGCTGTACCGCCTTGGCAGGTAATTTTTTCAGTGCATGTCCATACCAAAATTCGTGAATTAAGTTTTTGGCATCATCATCTAGAACATCGTTCAACTGGGCTTCTAAATGACTAAAACTTTCCAATAACGGATCGGGTTCTTTTTCTTTAATAAGATGTTCAAATTGATAAATGACTTTGGCGCGTTTCTGATTGAGCACATTCAAAAAGTCATCCCAAGATGCAAAACCTAAAGTATCTAAGATACGTTGGCGGGGTTCAGGCTCATGTGGCAACGACTGGGTTTGCTGATCATTGAGCGCTTGTATTGCATGTTCAATACGACGTAAAAATAAATACGCATCTTCTAAATCAGCAACCGCGGTTTTTTCTAATAATCCAACTTCACCTAAATGATGCAGACTCACTAAACATTGACGGTCTTGCAGCTCGAGTTTTGAACCTCCATAGATGAGCTGAAAAACTTGAACAATAAACTCTACTTCACGAATTCCGCCTGCACCGAGTTTAATATCATCTTCGATATTACGACGTAGCACTTCACGTTCGATCATGGCTTTCATGTCACGCATAGCTTCGAAAGCGGTGTAATCGACATATTTTCGGAAGACGAAAGGTCGGGTCATTTCCAGTAACTCGGCGCCTTCTTTACCGCCCGTGACGATACGTGCCTTAATCCAAGCATAGCGCTCCCATTCACGTCCATGCTGGCTTAAATATTTTTCTAATGCCGCATGACTGATTGCCAAGGCAGAACCATCACCCCATGGGCGAAGGCGCATATCTACACGGAAGACAAAACCATCTGCGGTAATATGGTCAAGCAAGTAAATTAATTTCTGGCCCCATAAAATACAGAACTGCTGCACATCAATACATTTTCGACCGTTGGTTTCACCCTGTTCATCAAAGGCAAAAATAAGATCAATATCACTTGAAAGATTAAGTTCCTGCGCACCCAGTTTTCCCATGGCAACCACAATCAGGTCTTGAACTTTCCCCTTATAGCTTAGCGGTTCGCCATATTTCGCGATCAACGGCTTTAGTGCAAAATCTTTTGCCGCACAGATGGATGCATCGGCAAAGTCTGAAAGCTCTCGAGTTAAGGTGACGACATCGGTGAGTTGATTGGCATCTTGCCAAATCCAACGAAACATCAGACGTGCGCGCAGCACACGAATTGCACGCATCCAGCTATTTTCATCTTGGATATCGGCAAGGCTGCTTACGACAAAATGTTGAATTTGTGCTGTACTGAGCGAGGTTTGAAACTGATCAATTGCATAGTCTTGTTCTAAACTGGCCTGATGGATTCCGAGCACCTGTTCAGCATATTGACTGGCACGTAATGTTTTCTGCAATTGCTCCGTATTCATTTCACAAACCCTAGCGTGATTTTTTTCTAGTTATAACAGTTGATAACGCTTAGGGAAAAGTATTTTTAGGCTTTTATACCAATAGACGCGCTTTAAAGCTCGCTTAAGGTCGCATCTTTCTGTGCATTGCAGCTCTCGGTACTTAGGGTTTGATGCAGACTTGTCGCCTTTGGCAGCCAGACTTTAAATTGTGTGCCTTCACCTTCTTTCGAGTTCACCACAATTTCACCCTGATTCAAGTCCACAAAGCGCTTACACAGCACTAAACCCAACCCCGTACCACGCTCTCCTGCCGTACCTTTAATACTGACAGTGAGTTTTTGCTGAAATAAATCTTCAATCTGAGCTTGGGTCATACCCAATCCCGTATCTTGAATGGTGAATAAAATCCGTTCACCATCTTGTTCGGCAGAAATCGTCACCACACCTCTACCATCGGTATGGGTAAATTTCAATGCGTTTGACACCAAGTTTTGCATCACTGATGTGATCATATTGATATCTGCATTGACTTTAATGCCTTCAGGCACGGCATTGATCAGTCGAATATTTTTCTTCACAGCCAAGCTATTCAAGACATCACTTACGATTTTTGCAGACTGATGTAAATCAAAATTAATCGGGTGATAAACAAAGCGACCACCTTCTGCCATAGCCCAGTTTAATAAGCTTTCTAAAAGGTTATACGTCGACTGTGTGGTGTCATATAAATAGTCTGCAATATTTTGCACACTTGAATCATCTAAGGTATTGCGTTCCTGCGCCAAAACTTCAGAAAAGCCCAATAGACCATGAAAAGGCGCTCGTAAATCATGAGCAATAATTTGGAAAAATTTAGTTTTACTAAAATTGAGTGCCGACTGCTGTTCATAGGCTTCTTTTAATTCGGCATTTTCAACGCGGAGTTGAATGATATTGACTAGACTTTGTACAAATTCTTCGACAATCTTTAATTGTTTAGCTTCAAATGCAGTGACTTGATCATCAAACAAAATTACTTTACCAATTGAATCCTGATTATATTTTAAATCGAATGCCACTAAACGCCGATGCCCTAAACCCAGTTCCTGCATATAGTCACAGTAAGCTTGGTAATTTTCAGCATCGTGATCTATACGGGACTGTTCAGCAAAAAACTGATCGAGGCGATCATCATCGGCTTCGGCCAAAAAGGCTTTAAATGTGTGCTCTGAGGCATACCAGATATAAGGTTCATTTTTAAATGCGAGGACAGCATTATCGACTTGCACAATACCACGCGCGAACTTTAAAAATTCTGCAATGCGGTTGTCGTCCGTATAAACCCCCATCAATAAAGACAAACGACAGGCAGTTAATAATTCGGTTTGTGTACCAATATCCAGTAAACGTAAAGCCATCCCGTTGCTCTCCTCAGGGTTTATCTTAAAGATAAAAACCAACTGTTCTGTTCAAGATTAATAGCAAAAATAGCCCAAACACTCAATAACAAAACCCAACAAAAAGACAAACATTATTTACGAATGCGCTATTTAATCGAACTTTCATCCAATTAGAAAATAAAAATATCTATAAAGAACATCATATTAAATGCAATACAAAAATTAAAACAATAAAATTAGAAACTTAAATTAATTTAAATTTTATTGACTGTTTATTTTAAATCGTACTTTTCGCGTTTTATTCAAACTAAAAACATGACCAAAAGAAATATTCACTTACATAAGACCTAAAAAACTAGGCTTAATTTTCTTTAACCACATCACAAAAAAATAGTGATATTTATGACTATTCTATGACCAAATTGCTCAACAAAATGCATGTTTCAGTCAGCTACACTAAATGAATCTATTTTTAAGTTTTTCTATTAGACTAATTTATTAGTTTTTATCAGTTGTGAGTATCGTTGCTGCTTTAAACTAGACCTTCTCGCTTTTTCTTTATTAACTGATGTTACGCACGTAAAAGTACTTATGCACTTTTAAAATGATTTTTAAGTCTATTCGACGGAGTCTTACATCTAAGGATTGAATAAAGGGATTAGCCTTCGGCTGGAGGTACTTTTGTTTCGGCAAAAGTACCCAAAACCATTGTCATCCGCAAAACTCGTTCACTACCGTCAAATTATTCAAAGCATCGCAAAAACATTTTTGATTAGAAGTAGTCCTGTCTCAAACACTTGCGGATGACCTTACCGCGTATCGTTCTTTTATTTGAAGCAAATTGCGCTTTGATGGTTACTGCGTAACATCAGTTATTAAACTAAGCTAAAGATTCGATTTATGCTTCTGCTGTACATAAACTCATTCACCCAAATGACTGAAGCTAAAAAATAGCCATGCATTATTCATCAGATATATAAGTTATCGTATAAACATTCCGCGAGCGTTCAAAGTCAAACGGAGCATCAAACTCACGTCGTTCTTTTATAAAGTCACCAATCCTGACTAATTTTCGAACTTACGCACCAAATCTACACCTAAAAGCTAAGGCTTTCGGTTTGACCTGCCCTACGCTTTGCTTTACAACTAAAATTCGAACGAGCTATAAAGAACAGATCAGCCCAAAAAAAATGATTTAAATTTAATTGTTCAATAGCTTTAAGCTATGAATAACAAGCTTTCAATATTCCCCTTCTCGGTTTTGCGCTAAAATTGGGCGTCAAACTGCACTTCTTTTGTATCATTTTTCTACGAAATGACCACATCACAGGATCTTGCGTTGACTGAAAAGCAATGAACCCCGATACTTTCATAGTTTTATTTAAGCAAATCGGTTCATAGAGGCGAGCCACAAGCTCGGACCTCAAAGACACAATCTAAAGCAAGGGGCTATATATGGCTGGTGGAAAGTCAACTATCATCTACACACTGACCGACGAGGCGCCATTATTGGCGACTTACTCTCTGCTGCCGATCATTGAAACCTTTACTAAACCTGCTGGCGTTGAAATCGTTAAACGCGATATCTCAGTTGCAGCACGTGTACTCGCTGAATTTTCAGACTACCTAAGCGAAGAACAAAAGGTGCCAAATAACTTGGCAGAGCTTGGACAATTAACCCAAGATCCAAGCACAAACATTATCAAACTTCCGAACATCAGTGCTTCAGTTGGCCAATTAACTGCTTGCATTAAAGAATTACAGTCTAAAGGTTTTGCAGTTCCGAACTACCCAGAAAACCCAACGACTGAGGAAGAAAAAGAAATCAAGGCGCGTTATAGCAAATGCCTAGGTTCTGCTGTAAACCCTGTACTTCGTGAAGGTAACTCTGACCGTCGTGCGCCTACTGCAGTAAAAAATTACGCGAAGAAACATCCGCACTCTATGAGCGAATGGAAACAGTGGTCACAAACTCACGTTTCTCACATGGACGAAGGTGACTTCTACCACGGCGAAAAGTCTATGACTTTAGACCGCGCTCGCAATGTAAAAATGGAATTGATCACTAAGTCTGGTGAAACTGTTGTTCTTAAGCCAAAAGTTGCGCTTCAAGACGGCGAAATCATCGACTCAATGTTCATGAGCAAAAAAGCACTTTGCGACTTCTATGAAAAAGAATTAGATGACTGTAAAGAAGCTGGCATCCTGTTCTCTTTACACGTAAAAGCGACCATGATGAAGGTATCTCACCCAATCGTTTTCGGTCACTGTGTGAAGATTTACTACAAAGAAGCATTCGAAAAACATGGCAAATTGTTTGATGAGTTAGGTATTAACATCAACAATGGTATGTCTGGTCTTTACGAAAAAATTGAAACTCTTCCGACTTCTCTTCGTGAAGAAATCATTGCTGACTTACATGCTTGCCAAGAACACCGTCCTGCACTTGCAATGGTTGATTCTGCAAAAGGCATCACTAACTTCCACTCACCTAACGACGTAATTGTAGATGCATCTATGCCTGCAATGATCCGTGGTGGCGGTAAAATGTGGGGTGCTGACGGCAAACAGTACGACTGTAAAGCTGTAATGCCTGAATCTACTTTCGCGCGTATCTACCAAGAAATGATCAATTTCTGTAAATGGAATGGTAACTTCGATCCACGTACTATGGGTACAGTTCCTAACGTTGGTTTGATGGCGCAAAAAGCTGAAGAATACGGCTCACACGACAAAACTTTCGAAATCACTGAAGCGGGTGTTGCAAACATCACTGACCTAGAAACTGGTGAAGTGTTGATGTCACAAAACGTGGAAGAAGGCGATATCTGGCGTATGTGCCAAGTGAAAGACGCTCCAATCCGTGACTGGGTGAAACTTGCTGTGACTCGTGCACGCAACTCAGGCATGCCTGCGATCTTCTGGCTTGACCCGTACCGTCCACACGAAAACGAATTAATCAAGAAAGTTCAAACTTACTTGAAAGAGCACGACACTACTGGTTTAGACATTCAAATCATGTCTCAAGTACGTGCTATGCGTTATACACTTGAACGTGTTGCTCGTGGCCTAGATACAATTTCTGTAACTGGTAACATCCTACGTGATTACCTAACAGACTTGTTCCCAATCATGGAATTGGGTACTTCTGCGAAAATGCTTTCTATCGTGCCTCTAATGGCTGGTGGCGGCATGTACGAAACTGGTGCGGGTGGTTCTGCGCCTAAACACGTACAACAACTTGTAGAAGAAAACCACTTACGTTGGGATTCTTTAGGTGAGTTCTTGGCGCTTGCTGTTTCTCTAGAAGAAATGGGCATCAAAGAAGACAACGCGAAAGCTAAACTTCTTGCAAATACGCTTGATGCTGCGACTGGTAAATTGCTTGACAATGACAAGTCTCCATCACGTCGTACTGGCGAACTTGACAACCGTGGCAGCCACTTCTACCTTGCTAAATACTGGGCTGAAGAACTTGCTGCGCAAGACGAAGATGCAGATCTTAAAGCGAAATTCGCTCCTCTTGCTCAAGCTCTTGCTGACAACGAAGAAAAAATCGTTGCAGAACTTGCTGAAGTTCAAGGTAAAGCTGCGGACATCGGTGGTTACTACGCTGTAGATACAGCGAAAGTAAATGCTGTAATGCGTCCAAGCGCAACGTTAAATGCTGCTCTTGATGCTGCTCAATAAGTTGATGCAAAACTAACTTAAGTTAGTGATGTAAAAAAACCAGCGCTTCGGCGCTGGTTTTTTTTACCCTCATTTCTATAGTATTATGACAACTCTTTCATTTAATACTTTGCTCTAAATTTTATGAATGTGATTTATCAAAGGTAGGCTTTTTCATCCAACTACAGCCATAAAATAAGGAAAACCTAAAATGGCAAATTCATGGGGAATACCAAAGCACATAGAAGATGTGGTCTCGGAGCGAGACCTGTGCTGTGTATATTGCGGCAAAAAGTTTGGCACTGAAAGAGCCAACAAGAAGTCTTGGGAACACATTATCAACGATATAAGAATTACAACCTTAACCAATATTGCATTGTGCTGTGTTGGCTGCAATGCATCTAAAGGCAATAAAGACTTAGCAACTTGGTTCCACTCTGAGAATGCTCGAAAAAGAGGTGTCAACACTGAGACAATTGCAGATGTCATCAAAGTAGCTTTAGATAGTTAATAAATCTTTTAAATACTACAAGCCCTATAAGACACCCGATCAATCACATTTGATTATTGTATTGATCTAATAATTTAAGCTTAGCATCTGATTCCACCATGAGTACCCAAACAAAATTCAGGTACTCATTTTACGAAGTGACCACCTGAAACGTGGCTAGTGAAATCATTGGAAATTTTCTAGGAATTTTATATAATTCATTACTTTTAGACATAAAAAACCCCAAGTCTTAATAAGCTTGGGGTTTTTTAGAATTTTGGTCCCGAGGGTCGGACTCGAACCGACACATCATCTTATTGATTTACATTAACTTATCAAATTAACAGCCCACCTTGGATGTCTTCATGGATGTCTATTACCAATAATGATTCAAATGTCTGCATAATAACCAAACAGTATCATGCAGCAGATATTTGGTCTGAATTAGCCAATTCATCAGCCAATTGCTCTGCTTGTTCAAGCACTGTCTCTGTTGCAAGCAAAGCCATATCTGGTGGATAACCATAACGTTTAAGCAATCGTTTCACTACGACCCTGAGCTTCGCTCTAGCAGACTCTTTTACAGTCCAATCCAAAGTAACATTCTTTCGAATTGATTCTGTGAGTACCACTGCAAGTTCTCTGAGAATATCCTTCTGCATCAACTCTCGAGCACTGTCGTTGTCTGCAACTGCAGAGTAGAAAGCATATTCGTATTCAGTCAGGTTGAGTTCTTCTGCCAGTTTGTCCGATTCTTGAATTGCTTTAGCTAACTTAATCAGCTCATCAATTACTTGGGCCGCTGTCAGCACCTTGTTCTGATAACCTTTAATTGCAGAACTCAGCATATCCATGAGCTTCTTACCCTGAGTAACACTACGTTGCTCACGAACCTTGATTTCATCACCAAGGAGCTTCTTCAGTGTCTCAAGTGCAATGTTCTTATGTTGATAGCCTTTCATCTCTTGCATGAACTCATCAGAGAGAATTGAGATGTCTGGCTTCTGGATTCCTGCTGCATCGAAGATGTCGACAACTTGTTCTGTGACAAGTGCTTGATCAATTGTTTGCTTCACCTTAGCTTCAAGCTCAGCATTACTCATACCTGAGATTTTGCCTGAACCATCACTAAACTTTGCTAATCGTGCTTTGACTGCTTGGAAGAATGCAACGACAGGAGCTGCTTCCATCGCATGTGCATGCGGTACTGCTAAAGCAAATGCCTGTGACATCGCTGCAACTGCTGTTAGGAAACGAGTCTTACCTTCACCTTGGTCTACACCTAAGATATGTTCTTCTGCTTCAAGGATAATGTTGAGCTTACGAGAGGTATTCGCTGTGAAGTATTCTTGATAATTGAAGCCATGCATAATACCGTCAATGACTTCGAGCTTCTCTTGAAGAATGGTTGCAGCTTCATCCTGTACTAATGCAGGATCACCTTTACCGCCAGCTTCAGAATAGAATGAGAGTGCTTCTTTCAAATCAGATGCAATACCAAGGTAATCAACAACAAGTCCACCAATCTTGTCCTTATAGACACGGTTCACTCGTGCAATGGCTTGCATGAGATTGTGACCTTTCATTGGCTTGTCGATGTAAAGTGTATGCATACTTGGTGCATCGAAGCCAGTCAGCCACATATCACGCACAATGACGAGCTTTAGCTTGTCGTCATCATCTTTCATACGATTCGCTAAGAGCTGACGCTGTTGCTTGGTGGTATGGAAGCCAGCATATTCAGGACCATCTGATGCAGATGAAGTCATTACAACTTTGATGACACCATCATTTAGATCATCGCTATGCCATTCAGGCTTAAGCTTCACGATCTCTTTATACAGATTAACAGCAATCCTTCGAGACATGCTGACGATCATGCCTTTACCTTGGTTTGCATTGGCAACAAGACGTTGTTCAAAGTGTTCTACGATGTCTTTAGCGATTGCCTTGATACGTTCTTTACTGCCGATCAGTCCTTCAACTCTCGCCCACTTCGCACGCTCTTTTTGTGTTTGGTTTAAGTCGTCTTCACTGAACTGTTCGTCGAAGTCCTCAATGAGATCCTTACCTTCATCACTAATAGCAATTTTAGCCAGTCGGCTTTCGTAGAAGATCCGAACTGTTGCTCCATCTTCTACAGCTTGTGAGATGTCATAGATGTCTACATAGTTACCGAATACTGCTGGTGTGTTTACATCAGTCTTCTCAATAGGTGTTCCAGTGAAGCCAAGGTAAGTGGCATTCGGTAAAGCATCACGCATGTACTTGGCAAAACCATAGACAGTACGCTTACCGACTACCTTGCCATCATCATCTTTAACATCGACTTCTTTAGCATTGAAGCCATATTGTGAACGATGTGCTTCGTCAGCCATAACAACAATGTTGGTTCGATCTGAGAGCTGCTCGTAAACACTGCCACCATCTTCAGGTTGGAACTTTTGAATGGTTGTAAAGATCACACCACCTGAACCAACCTTGAGTAACTCTTTAAGTTCTTCTCGGCTATCCGCTTGCTTAGGTGTTTGTCTTAGCAGTTGGCTTGATGCTGCAAAGGTTCCAAACAGTTGATCATCTAAGTCATTACGGTCTGTGATGACAACAACTGTTGGGTTATCCAATGCCAAGACAATCTTACCCGTGTAGAACACCATAGACAGCGACTTACCCGAGCCTTGGGTATGCCAAACTACACCTGCTTTCTTGTCACCTACTGCTTGTTGCTGTACAAGTTCGAGCTTACTTCTGCCTTGATGTTGCATCGCAAGTTCTGCTGACTTCGAGTCCGAAGACATTGCAGACGCACGAATGGTGGATAGCACTGCTGCATTTACTGCATAGTACTGATGGTATGCAGCCATCTTCTTAATGGTCTTAATAGTTATTAAGCCATTGGCATCTTCTTGCTTATTGGATTCAAACACAATGAAGTGTCTGATCATATCGAGCAGTGTCACTGGATTGAGTAAACCATGAATCAAAACTTCAAGCTGTGCCTGTGTCTTCTTGGCTTTGGTTTGACCATTAGAAGTCTTCCATGCCATGTAACGACTCAGGTCTGCTGACACCGTCCCTGCTTTCGCCTCTAAACCATCAGAGATGATGTTGAAGGCATTGTAGGTAAATAGGCTTGGGATTTGGCTCTGATAAGTCTGGATCTGCTTATATGCGCCTTCTACAGTGGCATTCTCATCGGTAGCATTCTTGAGCTCAATAACCACCAAAGGTAAACCATTCACATAGAGGATGATGTCAGGTCTTCGTTCCCAACGGTCTTCTCTTATAGTGACTTGGTTGACGACAAGGAATTCGTTATTGCTTGGATTATTGAAGTCAATGAGCCAAGCATATTCACCTTGAGTGTTACCATCTTTGCTAACTTCAATGTTGACACCTTCAGTCAGCAAACGGTGAAATGCTTGGTTATTGGTGAGTAAATCAGGGGATGAGAGATTGGTGATTTGCTTGAGCGCTTCAATACATTTATCTTCGCTCAAATGAGGATTAAGACGTTGTAATGCTTCTAGCACCTTGGCTTCTAAGATGACCTGCTTATAGCTTCGTAGAGGGTTGCTTCCCTTGGATTCAATATCAGGCCCATACACATAGGTATAGCCCAAACCCTCTAGTTGCTCTATCGCCATCAACTCAATGTCTGATTCAGTCATCTTAGTCACTTGAATACTTCCCCCTAAATTTGTCCATAAAGCCGGGACTCATTAATTATTATCTGATGTAAAGTTGAGAAACCTTATTCATCGTCCTGCACGTTATAGCCATACTTCTGTACTGCATCCTCAATAGATCCCTCAAACTTATGACAAGCATAGAGGTAGAGTTCAGCATCAACCATTAGAACACCTGGTACACCTAAACCATCATTGAGTGGAATCAGAGTCTTTTGTGAACCAATCTGAACTGTTGGTCGTTTGTATGAGCAATTCACAGTGACTTTATGTGGCGATCTGTTCCAGTCAATTTTCTTGGCTTCCCACTCACGACTACCGCCCAGCAAGGTGACTTGAATCTTGGATTCAGTCGCTGTCTTATTCAGTTGTTTGTAAGAGACAAACTTGGCGACTGAACAAGGAGAGTGATAACAAGTTTCTATGACTTTACCTTTTTGTATACCGCTATGATTGAATTTAGCTGGTGCTGCTTGGACAGTGGCAGCAAAGCCAACTACAGCAATCAAGCCAAATCCCATTTGAGTCATGCGCTTTATCATTCTGTTTCCCTCTTATTCTCTTCTACTTAATCCATCGGCACAGCGATCTTGTGAATCTTCCAACTTAAGCCATCACGAACCATGAGCACTTTGACTTCTTTGGATTGATCCTGATCTTTAATGACCACCTCAAAGTCATTTAGGGACGTGTAGCCCGCTTCATATTCTGGCTTAGGTTCTTCTTTTTCTTGGTTTGATGAATCTTGCCCACCGATTGACTGCTGTGCTGATTGCTTTAGGTCTTTGCCTTGTAGCATTAGAGTCATCCCTTCAGGTGTGACAAAGCCATCAATCATCTTATCGACCATGGTAGAGGCGAGCATGGCACCTAGTGCTGCGAAACCATCATCTTTTTGGTTTACCATCTCTTTCATCATCATGGCGTTCATTTGGTCTTTGAAGCTCTGACGAACACTTGGATAGTCGATGTACTTCGATACTGTATCGCTATCACCTGCCTGCGCTGCTTTCTTGATGTTATTGATGGCAAGGTATGGTGTTGCATACAAATAGCCACAGATCACTACGACTAGAGCTATGATTGCCCCTATCAGCTTCTTATTCATGTTTACCCCTGGATGTAAAAAAGGTGAAGCCATCAAATGACTTCACCTCATTGTTATGCGGTTGTTTCTGTTTGGTATTGGACTCTGACTTCACCACTCATGAGCTTTGGTAGAAGCGTGTCTCTTAGGTTTTCTAGTGTTTGGATTTGCTTTGTATTCCTTTGAATTTTTCCAAATAAGTCTTTAGCTTGGAATTCAAATCGTTTGATCATGACTAAATCGGAAGGTAATAGCACTGCAATTTCTTTAATATCAGATTGTCTGATCAAAGGTTGTGTGCTTCCTACATTATAGTCTTGGTAATTTACAGCTTTTAGATGGAAGTACGTGAAGTAAAAGTATTCAATATCTCGAAAGACCAATGTATTGTCCGACAACCAAACAGGTTGCCCTTCAACTATTGAAACTTTACCTAAAGTTCCTACCCTACCTGTATAAATAAGGAATTCCTCAAACATGACTTGATCTGTACGTCCTATTACACCATTGGCACCTAAAACAGGTATCAAGCCATTATCCCTAAATTGTTCACGCTTCAAACCTTTTCCGCTAGAAATTGTGAAAAGACTACCTAAAGAAACTTCTTCCCAATCCTCTTTCGCTTCTTCAATAAACCATTGACGAAACAGTGTTTCAGCCATGGCTTCCAAGGTCTTGTTCTGACGATGCAATAAGTCAATCTTGTCATCTAATGATGAAAGGACTGAGGCTATGGCTTTTTGTTCAGGGAGAGGTGGAAGAGGTATTAGCAGATTCTTAACTACTCCTAAGTTAATTAAAGGAACTGAAGAACCTGTATTCCGCTGTTCAATAACCTCTTGCATCAAATCGCTTGCTAACCAATAGTAAGCAAATTGAGGAGTCACCTTGTCCTGATTAAGCCTTAGTCGAATCTGCTTATTTGAAATAATGTAGCGAGGATAATTTTGCTTATGTGAAAGCAGACCAATTTGCCCAAGTGTTCCTACAGCAGTAAAAATGATGTCTTCTGCTTGAGCCCATGTACCCAGTTCATCTGCCTTTTCAGGACTTACAAATACAAATCCATTATCTTTGAATCTTGTAAATACATCTAAAGATAGATTATTCCCTCTAATTACAGGAACACCTGTAGGTGTGAAATACTTTGCACTAATGTTTGATCCGAATGGTCCTGATATGAGCGCTTTCTTTTCATCTGATTTTATTTGATCTAATGCCACGACTTCCCAATTGTTTGGCACATTTAATCCATAGATCGAACTCATACAACCACCTTAGCCATGTTCTCAGCAATGGCTTGATTCAGCTTAGCTTCCTCTGCAAGCTGTGCCTCAAACTCTGCTTTTAGGCTTGTAAAGCGTTCCTTAAAGTCAAACTCATCTTCATCATCTGCTAAACCAACATAACGACCTGGTGTTAGTACATAATCAAGCTCAGCCACTTTCTCAAGCGGCACAGATGCACAGAAGCCAGCAACGTCTTTATACTCACCGTCTTTATTACGCCAATTGTGGTAAGTGTCTGTGATCAGCTTAATGTCTTCATCAGACAACACCTTGGTTCTGCGGTTAATAAGATGACCTAGGTTACGAGCATCAATGAATAGGATCTCATTGCTACGATCTTTATACTTGGTTGAACCAACACGGTCACGACGCATGAACCATAAAGCAGCAGGAATCTGTGTATTCAGGAATAGTTTGGCAGGTAGATTCACAATACAGTCAATGACATTGGCATCGTTTACCAAGGCTTTGCGAATCTCACCTTCACCACTTGTCTTAGAGGTTAGTGCACCTTTTGCAAGGACTACACCTGCCTGACCTTTAGGACTCATGTGATACAAGAAATGTTGCATCCAAGCGAAGTTGGCATTACCTGCAGGTGGTGTACCCAATGACCAACGAGCATCACCAACTAACTGTTCACCACTCCAATCAGAAACGTTGAATGGTGGGTTTGCAATGATATAGTCCGCTTTCAGGTCTTTGTGCGCATCGTTGAGGAATGAACCCTCAGAGTTCCATTTCACATGCTCTGAGTTAATGCCACGAATGGCTAGGTTCATCTTAGCGAGTCGCCATGTAGTTTGATTACTCTCTTGACCATAGATTGAGATGTCATCGACTAAGCCTTGATGAGACTCTACGAATTTCTCAGACTGTACGAACATACCACCTGAACCACAGCAAGGATCGAATACACGTCCTTTGTATGGCTCTAACATTTGAACCAATAAACCAACAATAGACTTAGGTGTGTAGAACTGCCCACCCTGTTTACCTTCAGCTAATGCAAACTCACCAAGGAAGTACTCGAATACATGCCCTAACACGTCGGCAGAGCGAGATTTCGCATCGCCTAGTGCAATGTTACCAATAAGATCAATCAGCTCGCCTAGGCTCGTAGGATCGAGATTCTGACGTGCATAGACTTTAGGTAGAACACCTTTCAACTGAGGGTTGTCATTCTCAATGGCTTCCATTGCATCATCGACAATCTTACCAATGGTCGGTTGCTTTGCTTGGTTTAAGAGGTATGACCAACGTGCATTCTCAGGAACAAAGAATACATTGTATGCAGTGTATTCATCACGGTCTTCTGGATCAGCTCCTGCAAACTCACCTTCTCCTTCTACGAGAAGATTGTAGTGAGCTTCAAAGGTATCAGAGATGTACTTCAAGAAGATCAAACCAAGAGCAATATGTTTGTACTCTGCAGCATCAATGTTCTTACGAAGCTTATCTGCTGCTTTCCACAGTACAACCTCTAACGGTTCTTGTTTGGTTTGCTTTGGAGCACGAGCCATGTTGAATCCTGATTACATAATTAGTGTTTTGTTATGGTTTTGAATAGTAACGAATAATGAGTACGTACGTAAGAGGATAAAGACATGATTTGTCGCATATCACATTATCCTTTTTTACTGTTATGCACTTAGCTTAAGTTTACAACCCTCCTCCTTCGTCCTCCGTGCTTCGCACTATGGACTTGAAGGCGGTTGTAAACTTAACCGAGTAATGGGGACCATACTATTAACATTCCTTAGGGAGAAGTGTAGGCCTTTCATCTACGTCCCCATAACGAGGAAGAAGTACGCAGTACTTATGACGAAGGTTAATGGGGAAAGTAGATGAAAGGTCATAGACATCATATAGGTTGGCCATAGAACCAACTTAACTCTCACAAGTGATCATCATATAGTCAGTTCATCTCAAAGCTGTACACCAACACACCAAACTCTCCCCAAAACTATAGGCATGCTATAGATTAGAGAATTACCCTTATAGCATATAGATAGTAATGGTTCGGGAGCTTCGCTCTCTGAAACGGTAGTTTATTAGAGACTCTTTCGTCCTCTATATATACTTATGCCGTTCATCCATACAATATTATCAAACACTTAGGTAAGTTTTCTGTATCTAAATAAGCACTTTCACATACCAGATAAGTGCGTCACAGGTACTTACCATGCTGTTGTGCTATACCGAGGTAAACAATGTCAATTGATGCAAGCCAGCTCACAGATACTTTAAAAACTGATTTAGTTTCACTTGAAGGTGGTGAAACTCTACAAATGACCAAGCTAAAAAACCAGCAATACAGGACTGCTCCGTATTTTTGTATTGGTCGAAAAGGATATACATCCTTTTATGATCATTCTATTAAAGAGAGAAAGTTCACAGAAGGTCTTGATGTTACAAGTATCTTCCTACAACTCAAACCAACAACATTAGCATTTTTTTGGAAATTGGTTTCATTAAGAGATTCACGCACAAATATCGTAAATCTAGCTGTTCATGATTTTAATGAAACTGATAAGAATAGATTGAAAAAATGCAGGTCTGAATTAAAGGAACATCAGTTAGTTTGCGATATAAAGCGCGGTTATCTACTCATCAATCCTAAAGCCATCATCCCTGAATACTCACATTATGATTCTGTAGAGTTACGTTGGAATCAATTGAAAATGGATTTACACTCCGTTGAAAGCAAGATTCAGAATCAAAGTAACTCTAAATCAGTGGAACAATTAGAAACACTGAAATTAAGCCTCCCAACTGCAGGAATGATGACCACTCCAATTGAATTTGATGACGAAGAAGATGAAATCACACAAACTCCACCAAAGAATTTGAAGCGCACGTTAACTTTCTAACTTCAACTATATTGGTGATTCATTTAGGTAATTGCATCTTCAAATCAGCAATGTTCAATTCAAGCAAAAATTCCTTTTGGAGGTTTTGATGGCATTAATTTACTTTCCTCAAATGAATTTCTGGTTTGTGTAGGTGTATTAGTGGATTGACTTTCGTCATCAAGAGCAAAAGGATTGCGACGTTTTATAGGGTGACTTTGAGTTGATACTTCATGTTGCTCTGAATTCGCATCCTTATTTTGAATTAATGGCTTTTGCTCTAATGCAAATTGATTCACATTTGGTATTCCTGGCTGAGCAGTTGATTTTAAGTCATGATTTGCGCTGTCTTTGGTAATAGATTTGGAGACAACAATCTGGATTTCCTTAGGTAATTGAGTTGTAAATTCAATGTCCTTGTTTTCTAAATCCAAACCATTATTTTGAATGTATTGTTTAACAGCTTCTTGAATTTCAGCTTCTGTTAATGTAACTGTTGTAATTGTTGAAATGTCCATGCGGGCAACTCCTTTAACGATAAATGAATGAGCTTCAAAGACTCACTCTCACCGCACGGAGTGCGGCATTACACTCAATGAAACTATTGGCTTCTATGATGAGCAAAACTGGGGTTTTCATGTGTGCTAATTTCCGCCCTATAAGACCAAATCAAGCGAAGCTACTTAACCTACCAGAACCTATGAATTTGGTTTTCAGTGATGACCTCTACCCGTTAAGTGATAGCCCTCTCATCTTTGCAGGTAAAGAAGGAATCGAATGGAGATCCGTTAAGTTTGGATTGATACCAAAGTGGGCCAAGGACATGAAAATAGGTCGTATGACTTACAATGCTCGTACTGAGACAGTACATGAAAAGCCAAGTTTCAGGAATGCTTGGTATCGAAGTCAGTTCGCACTCATCCCAGTTCAAACAATTTATGAACCTAAATATGTCAATGGCAAAGCCCAAAGATGGGGCATATACAGAGATGATGGCTTACCTTTTATGGTAGCAGCCATATATGAAAATATCCTCCTAAATGGGCAACAGGTACGCTCCATGTCCATGCTTACCATCAATGCAGAAGAGCACTCATTGATGTCTCATTTCCATAAACCAGAAGATGAAAAACGCTCGATTATCGTTATACCAAATGAACTTAGAGATGACTGGCTTCACTGTAATTTTGAAGATGCTCCACAATTTTTTAAGCTCATGAATCCTAAAGAATTCACTTCATCACACATGCCAAGGTAACTACCACTCATCAGATCAAGCTTGTATGAATCAAACTACATAATCTAACATTTGATTATGTAACTTTTTCAAGTGAGGGTCTTATGACTAGTAATCATGGTGGCAGTCGACAAGGATCAGGGCGCAAAGCCTTATATGAAGAACCAACTAAAGTCATCCGAGTACCCGAATCTAAAGTTATTGAAATAAAGCATTTCCTCGCTGAAAACAAGAAACCTATCTTTAACGATGTAGCATCCATTACTCAGGTTGACCCAACTACATTTATGCGAATTCCGCTCGCTTCTGAAAAAGTTTCTGCTGGCTTTCCTTCCCCTGCTCAAGACTATATTGAACAAACGCTCGATATGAATGAGCACCTCATCAAAAATGAAGCAGCAACATTCGTCGTAACTGTTTCCTCGCAATCAATGCTAGGTGCTGGTATCGACATTAATGATGAACTTGTAGTAGATCGTAGCCTAGAAGCTAAACACGAAGACATCGTAGTCGTATGGATTGATAATGAATTTACTGTCAAACGGCTAATGATCGAAGAAGGCAAAAACCGTTGGCTTAAAGCTGAAAATCCAGATTATCCAAACATCCATTTTCATGATGGGCAGGAAGTAGTTGTGTGGGGAGTTGTTACCTTCGTATTAAAGTCATTCAAAAAGCATAAGTAATACAGAACCTTTTCATTTTGGTTTCATCACATGAATCGTAAACATCGAATCTATGCTTTAGTAGACATCAATAACTGCTATGTCAGTTGTGAAAGAGTCTTTAGACCTAGCTTGAATGGAAGACCTGTTATTGTCTTATCAAACAATGATGGTTGTGCTGTTGCACGTTCTCAAGAAGCTAAAGATTTAGGCATCAAAATGGGTGTCCAACTCTTTCAAATTAAGGACATCGTAGAGAAGCACCAAGTCGTAGTGCTATCAAGCAACTATGCACTTTATGCAGAGATGTCGCGCAGGTTTATGAAGATACTCTCTGATTTTGTTACACCGCAAGAACAAGAGATCTACTCCATTGATGAATGCTTTCTCGATCTCACAGCTTATGCTGCAAACTATGACCTCACAGAGTATGCCTTACAAATTCTACAACGTTTACTTAAATGGCTTGGTTTACCGGCTTGCATTGGTATAGGCCGCTCCAAAACAGAAGCCAAGATAGCCAACCATATTGCTAAGAAAAATGCTTACCTTAATGGTGTATGTAATCTGGTTTCAATGGACCCTTGCTCTACTGAAGCTCTCTACAGCCGCATTGATGTAAGTGAAATTTGGGGAGTTGGTAGAAAACATACAAAGAAGCTGAATAGCTTAGGCATTCACTCTGTACTTGATTTTGTTATGGCTTCCCCTCTCATGATCAAAGACCAATTTTCAATAGTAATGCACAGAACAATTCTAGAATTGCATGGCTTATCATGCATTGAATTGGAGCATACACCTGAAGCAAAGAAACAGATCATAGCTAGTCGTTCCTTTGGACAACGTGTATATCACATTGATGATCTTAAAGAAGCGATGACCTTTTATGTTCAAGATGCAGTACATCGTTTAAGAGATGACGGATTGTTATGTGGCTGTCTAATTGGTTTCGTTCAATCTAATCCATTCGATACATCAAAACCCTTCTACAATAAGTCTTTATCACTTCCATTACCTGAACCAACAGATAACGTCTTAGTGCTTTCTAAGCTCGCCACTGCAATGATAGATGGACTGTTTACCAAAGATATTGCATACAAGAAGTGTGGCGTTATCCTTACATGCTTAGAGCCTAAGAGCAGCCACTCCTTTGATATCTTCACTGATATGAAAACCATTGCATTAAGTGATAGCTTGATGGATTCTCTCGAAGCCATTCATACAAAATATGGGAAGAAGAAGCTGGGCCTTGGAGCAAGTATGCTACCTAATAGAACATGGAATATGGCACGCGATAGACTGACCCAGAACTACTTCCAATGGGATCAACTACTTGTTGTTAAATAAACCGATATTGCATTGGATTGTGCAGTTGCTCATCTCAAGTGTCTCACATTGATATCTAATGAATGCTAACTGTCTCAGCCTGAGATAGTTAGAGCAATAATTGGTATCACACTGAGACCTATTCATAGCAATGTGTCTAACATTGGCTTTCCTAATATGTAAAGGGGGTGGCAGGTGGACTGTCCAACCTTGTGTTAAACAAGTCAAAGATAGGACATCAACCAAAACAATTCATTGTAAGCGTCCGCTGAACCCCATGC
Source organism: Acinetobacter sp. YH12096 (assembly GCF_013419215.1). Classification (NCBI taxonomy): domain Bacteria; kingdom Pseudomonadati; phylum Pseudomonadota; class Gammaproteobacteria; order Moraxellales; family Moraxellaceae; genus Acinetobacter; species Acinetobacter sp. YH12096. The sequence goes on from NZ_VPAM01000026.1 coordinate 54,855, forward strand.
CTATTTTTTAATTTGAGTTGGATTTCCAGCGATGTGGCAGTAATTCTTCAATCTGAGTCACTTTATGTGTCGGCAACCTTTTCAGCACATCACTTAAATA